>NZ_JBFSSD010000003.1:0-191890 GCF_041466145.1 Vibrio sp. 10N.239.312.D08
GTGGAAGGTAGCGATGTCAGATAAAGGGTGGTGGCACTTGGCCTTAACGCCGCAGTTAAATCACGCCATGCCAATAAAATGGTTCGAGGAGTTGGGCCTGTACTCATTGCGAGATGGGTATGAGTCACTGAAAATATATTCGGAACCGCCGTATGCGACCCACGCTTGTACGGTGGTGTGAGAGGACGGAGGCCGTGAGGCCTCCTCCTACTCGATTCATCTGTTGTAGAAGATCCCCAAGTCGCTCGTTCCTCGCTCTTGAGGATGACGACTTTTTAAAATCACGCTCTATATCATTAGTTGGTTAGATAAAATTGCGTGTTCCGCCATTCCCTAGACTGACGAAGGAAGGAGTAGGGAATCTCTAACAAAGAGAGCGTATCCGTTATAGTAGACCCATTCCTTGCGCTTCTAACATATCGACTAGATCGATCAGCGGTAAGCCGATCAAAGTATTTGGATCTTTACCTTCCATCTGTTTAAACAACGCGATGCCTAACCCTTCACACATAAAACTGCCCGCGCAGTAATAAGGTTGTTCTTTCTCGACATAACTCATGATCTGTTGCTTAGTTAAATCGCGGAAATGCACAACAAAGGTGTCGAGACGCGTGTCAGCTTCATTGGTCTCGTTGTTCCAAACCGAAAGCCCAGTATAAAAAGTAATGCTCTTGCCGCTTTGACGAGATAATTGCTCGATCGCTTTTTCTCGAGTGTGAGGCTTACCTATGATCTCTCCATCAATCACACAAACCTGATCAGAACCGATGACTAAGCTAGGTTGCTCCACAACACAAGACTTAGCTTTGGTCTCAGCAAGGCGCATCACCAACTGTTGTGGTGTCTCTTCTGGAAGCGGCGTTTCATCGCAGTCTGGCTTGGCTGTAATGAAGCTTAACTGTAGTTTTTTGAGGATCTCTTGCCTAAATGGTGATGTAGAGGCTAAAACTAGTTGGTAATTTCTCATTTTAATTTACAATTCAAGGAAGCATTTATCTCAGGATAACGTAACTTGTCCTGCTATTCATAATGCTCTGAATAGGAAAGGCAGGAAAGTACATTTTTTTTGCCATTTCCTTTGACTAAACACGATTTGGAAGATAAGATTCGCGCCCTATGCAAAAGGAAAAAATACCGCGTACAGTTGATCCGGCAAGAACGGCTCAAAAACGACTCGATATGGATGGTATCATCCAGGTCAGTCTTTTGAAGCGTTTAACTGAAGCAACTGAAGGCGTAAAACGTGACGCGCAAGTCTCAATGTCATTTGGGCTTGATGAACAACGATTAGTCGTTATCTCTGGTAAAGCTAACGTCGAAGTCGATTTAGAGTGTCAACGTTGTAATGAGGTTTTCGCACATGAGTGCGATGTCCAATTTACTTATACTCCTGTTTACAGTGAGAAAAGTGAAGAGGAAGCACCGGAAGAGTACGATTTGGTAGATCTGAACGAGTACGGTGAGTTAGACCTGATTCAATTAGTTGAAGACGAGTTCATCCTTGGATTGCCACAAATAGCAATGCACGACGATGCGAAATGTAGCGTTAACTCAAATAACTTGGTGTTTGGTGAACTTCCTGAAGAAATTGAGGAAGACAAAAAGCCGAATCCATTTGATGTTTTAAAAAGCTTAAAGAAGTAATTGCTTCTTTAAGAATTTACATAGGAGTAGGGTCAATGGCCGTACAAAAGAGCAAGAAATCACGTTCAATGCGTGGCATGCGTCGTTCACACGATGCGCTAACTACAGCTGCACTTTCTGTGGACGCAACTTCAGGTGAAACTCACCTACGTCACAACGTGACTGCCGAAGGTTTCTACCGCGGCAAAAAGGTTATCAACAAGTAAGGTTGACCTTTGCAAAATCTAACCGTTGCGCTTGATGCAATGGGCGGGGACTTCGGTCCTCGTGTAACAGTGCCTGCCGCCGTGCAGGCACTGTCGTATTTCCCAGAGCTAAAAGTCATTCTAATAGGTGATCGAAACGCGATCACATCTCAATTATCTTCATTAGGTCGAATGCCTGATTCTCGTTTGAGTATCCAGCATTGTGATCGAGTCATTTCCAATTCTGAAAAACCTTCACTAGCCTTGCGTAACAGTCAGGGTAGCTCTATGCGTGCCGCTATCGATCTGGTTGCCGAATCACAGGCTGATGCTTGTGTGAGTGGTGGTAACACTGGCGCATTGATGGCTTTATCCCGTTTCAGACTCAAGCTTCTTCCCGGTATTGATAGGCCTGCATTGGTTTCAGCTTTGCCTACTGCATCCGGAAATCGCACATGGATGCTTGATTTAGGGGCGAACGTTTCTAGTGACGCAGATTCACTGTTTCAGTTTGCTGTCATGGGCAGTGCATTAGCAGAACAACATTTAGGTCGCGCACCACGTGTCGCTATCTTGAATATCGGTGCAGAAGAAATTAAAGGCAATGACCTTGTAAAACGATGCGCTGAAATGTTGTCTAATACTCAGTCTGTGAACTTCATAGGCTATATTGAAGGTAATCAATTACTTCAAGATGCTGCTGATGTCGTCGTATGTGATGGTTTTGTGGGCAATGTTTGCTTAAAAACGTGCGAAGGTACGGCTCAGCTCTTTATTGATAAGCTAAAAACGCGCATGATGGCTTCAACAATAAAGGGTTGGATAGCCAGAATGCTGTTTTCTGAGCTATTTACTGAATTAAAAACCTTGAACCCCGACCAGTATAACGGCGCAAGTTTGTTAGGATTGCGCGGCATTGTCATTAAAAGTCATGGAAGTGCTGATGTGTCTGCAGTCGTCAACGCGATTGGTGAAGCAGTACACGAGGTCAAACGACAAGTCCCCAGCCGCATTAGCGATCGTTTGGAAGCGGTTTTACTCGAGAGGCATTATTAGTCTTCATGTATAGCAAAATTTTAGGTACTGGCAGCTACTTGCCATCTCAGGTGCGTACTAACGCAGACTTAGAGAAAATGGTAGAGACTAGCGATGAGTGGATCGTTGCTAGAACGGGTATTAAAGAGCGTCGTATTTCAGCGGAAAACGAAACCGTTGCTGATATGGCGTTTTACGCTGCTGAAAATGCCATTGAAATGGCAGGTATCGACAAAGAAGAGATTGATTTAATCATCGTTGCGACAACCAGCAGTAGCCACACATTCCCGTCTTCGGCATGTCAGGTACAAGGCAAGCTTGGTATCAAAGGCTGCCCTGCGTTTGATTTGGCTGCAGCGTGTTCTGGTTTTGTCTACGCACTGTCTGTTGCTGATCAACACATCAAGACTGGCATGTGTAAGAACGTTTTGGTAATTGGTGCTGATGCACTGTCAAAAACCTGTGATCCGACTGACCGCTCTACTATCATCCTATTTGGTGATGCAGCAGGCGCGGTGGTTGTAGGCGCAAGCGAAGAGCCAGGTATTTTGTCTACTCATATTTACTCTGACGGTAAATACGGTGAGCTTCTAAGCCTAGAAGTACCAGAGCGTGGCGGTGATGCAGACAAATGGCTGCACATGGCGGGCAACGAAGTATTTAAAGTGGCGGTAACTCAGCTTTCTAAGCTAGTTAAAGACACATTAGCGGCGAACAATATGGATAAGTCAGAGCTTGATTGGTTAGTTCCACACCAAGCGAATTACCGTATTATCTCGGCAACCGCTAAAAAGCTGACGATGTCGCTTGACCAAGTTGTGATTACTCTTGATAAGCATGGCAATACGTCGGCAGCTACCGTACCAACGGCCCTTGATGAGGCTGTTCGCGACGGGCGAATTAAACGTGGTCAAACGCTTCTACTTGAAGCATTTGGCGGCGGCTTCACTTGGGGTTCTGCGTTAGTTAAATTCTAACCCCAAGCGATAATCAACAAACAAGGCACATAACTTATGTGCCTTATTCAATTTTTTGCTTTGCTTAAAGGAAAATTACAATGAGCAAATTTGCTATCGTATTCCCAGGCCAAGGCTCTCAAGCTATCGGTATGCTTGCTGACCTAGGCGAACAGTATGATGTTGTTAAAAAGACATTTGCTGAAGCTTCAGAAGCACTTGGTTACGATCTATGGGCATTGGTTCAAGATGGTCCTGTAGAAAATCTAAATGAAACTTTTCGCACTCAACCGGCTCTATTAACAGCGTCTGTTGCAATTTGGCGTGTATGGCAAGAGCTTGGCCTAGAGCAACCTGTAAATCTAGCAGGTCACAGCCTAGGTGAATATTCTGCACTTGTATGTGCCGGCGTTATCGACTTTAAAGAAGCGATCAAGCTGGTTGAACTACGTGGTCAACTGATGCAAGAAGCGGTTCCTGTAGGTGTTGGTGCAATGTACGCAATCATCGGTCTAGACGATGAAGCGATTGCTAAAGCGTGTGAAGAAGCTGCGCAAGACGAAGTTGTGTCTCCAGTTAACTTTAACTCTCCTGGCCAAGTTGTTATCGCGGGTAACAAAGCTGCAGTAGAGCGTGCTGGTGCACTTTGTAAAGAAGCGGGCGCTAAGCGTGCACTTCCGTTACCTGTTTCTGTGCCGTCTCACTGTGCACTGATGAAGCCAGCAGCAGATAAGCTAGCAGTGGCTCTAGAAGCTCTAGAGTTCAACACGCCAGCATTGCCTGTTATCAATAACGTTGATGTTATTGCTGAAACAGACCCTGCAAAAATTAAAGACGCACTTGTTCGTCAGCTATACAGCCCAGTTCGTTGGACTGAAGGTGTACAAGCGATGAATGAGCAAGGCGTTGAGAAGCTACTTGAATTAGGCCCTGGTAAAGTTCTTACTGGTCTAACAAAACGAATCGTAAAAACTATGACAGCTGCTGCAGTTAATGATACTGCATCACTAGAAGCTGCTAAGTAAATAACCACTTAATAGAGAAGTTATGATGAATTTAGAAGGCAAAGTTGCACTAGTTACAGGCGCAAGCCGTGGCATCGGTCGTGCAATCGCTGAACTTTTAGTTGAGCGTGGTGCTAAAGTTATCGGTACTGCGACATCTGAAGGCGGCGCAGCTGCAATCAGCGAGTACCTTGGTGAGAACGGTAAAGGTCTTGCTCTTAATGTAACGGATACTGACTCAATTGCTGCTACACTGAAAACCATCAACGATGAATTCGGTGCGATTGACATTCTAGTTAACAACGCAGGTATCACTCGTGATAACCTACTGATGCGTATGAAAGACGACGAATGGAATGACATCATCGATACTAACCTAACTCCTATCTTCCGCATGTCTAAAGCTGTATTGCGTGGCATGATGAAGAAGCGTCAAGGTCGTATAGTAAACGTTGGTTCTGTAGTAGGTACAATGGGTAACGCTGGTCAAGCTAACTACGCAGCTGCAAAAGCAGGCGTAATTGGTTTTACTAAATCAATGGCTCGTGAAGTTGCGTCTCGTGGCATTACAGTAAACACTGTAGCGCCTGGTTTTATCGAAACAGACATGACTAAAGCGCTAAATGATGACCAACGTGCAGCAACTTTGGCGAATGTACCAGCAGGTCGACTAGGTGACCCTCGCGAAATCGCTGAAGCTGTGGTATTTTTGGCGTCACCTGCGGCAGCTTATATCACAGGTGAAACACTTCACGTCAATGGCGGTATGTACATGGTGTAAATTATGTGCAACATTTGTGCATGATTTAAGTCAAGATCATACGTAATTTCGGTTAAAATCGTGAAAATTGTGGTTTGACCAGAAAAGTTGACCTTGCAACTTTCAATAGATTGAATAAACTACGGAAAACATCGCATAAAGCGAACTCTGTAAAGGAAAAGAAAAAATGAGCAACCTCGAAGAACGCGTAAAGAAAATCATTGTTGAACAGCTAGGTGTAGACGAAGCTGAAGTTAAAAACGAAGCTTCTTTCGTTGATGACCTAGGTGCAGATTCTCTAGACACAGTAGAGCTAGTAATGGCTCTAGAAGAAGAATTTGACACTGAAATCCCAGATGAAGAAGCTGAGAAAATTACTACTGTTCAAGCAGCTATCGATTACGTAACTAGCGCTCAGTAATAATCTCTCCCAGGCGGTCACCTCGACCGCCTGTGTTTTATCTAACTCATCTATCCTCATCTTAAATCACCTCAATCCCCGGAGTGTAAAATCGTGTCCAAGCGTCGTGTAGTTGTCACTGGCATGGGTATGTTGTCACCGGTAGGCAACACTGTAGAATCTTCTTGGAAAGCCCTGCTAGCTGGTCAAAGTGGTATCGTTAATATCGATCATTTTGATGCAACCAATTTCTCAACTCGTTTTGCAGGTCTAGTTAAAGACTTTAACTGCGAAGAGTATATGACTAAAAAAGATGCTCGTAAGATGGACTTGTTCATCCAGTACGGCGTCGCAGCAGGTATTCAAGCTTTAGATGATTCAGCCCTAACTATTACTGAAGAAAACGCTCCACGTGTGGGTGTTGCTATCGGTTCTGGTATTGGTGGTCTTGGTTTGATCGAAGCCGGTCACCAAGCTCTAACTGAAAAAGGCCCTCGTAAGATCAGCCCGTTCTTCGTACCGTCGACGATCGTGAATATGATTGCTGGTCACATGTCTATCATGCGTGGCCTACGCGGTCCAAACATCGCGATTTCTACTGCATGTACGACTGGCCTACATAACATTGGTCACGCGGCTCGTATGATTGCATACGGCGATGCAGACGCAATGCTAGCGGGTGGTGCTGAAAAAGCATCAACTCCACTAGGTATGGGCGGTTTTGGTGCGGCTAAAGCACTTTCTACTCGTAACGATGAGCCTCAAAAAGCTTCTCGTCCATGGGACAAAGGCCGTGATGGCTTCGTTCTTGGCGACGGTGCAGGCATGATGGTTCTTGAAGAGTACGAACATGCGAAAGCTCGTGGCGCTAAGATTTACTGTGAGCTAGTTGGCTTCGGTATGTCGGGTGACGCTTACCACATGACATCTCCAAGTGAAGATGGCTCAGGTGGCGCACTAGCAATGGAAGCGGCTATGCGTGATGCTGGCATTACTGGTGAACAAATCGGTTATGTAAACGCACACGGTACTTCGACTCCTGCAGGTGACGTAGCGGAAGTTAAGGGCATCAAGCGTGCTCTTGGCGAAGCAGGCAGCAAGCAAGTATTGGTTTCTTCTACGAAATCAATGACAGGCCACCTTCTAGGTGCTGCTGGTTCTGCTGAAGCTATCATCACGGCTATGTCTCTGGTTGACCAAATTGTTCCACCAACAATCAACCTAGATGATCCTGAAGAAGGCTTAGATATTGACTTAGTACCTCACACTGCGCGTGAAGTTAGCAACATGGAATATGCTGCATGTAACTCATTCGGTTTCGGTGGTACAAACGGCTGTTTGATCTTCAAAAAGATTTAATCATCTTATTAAAGACGTAAACACTCGTAGATAGTCACAATTAGACTTGTTTTTAAACGGCTTGATGCTTTAGCATTGAGCCGTTTCTTTTTATGGGGAAAAACATGTTTTGGGTTGATGGAGAAAGCCAGCAAACTATCGATATTTTGGATCGCTCGTTTCAGTACGGAGACGGCTGTTTTACGACAATGCTCGTGAGTGATGGTGAGATACAACATCTTCACGATCATCAGCACCGTGTCGACGAGTGCCTTAAAGCGCTACGCATTTCTGCTCTTGATTGGGATGTTGTTAGTCTTTGGCTCGATACTGCGCTTCAACACATCCAACATAACGCTCTTCATGGCACAAAGAGCCTTGATGGTTCAAAGAAGCTCCATAACGCCAACAAGCCTCATAATCAAAAAGCAGGGATCAAGCTGCACGTTAGTCGTGGAGCGGGTGGGCGTGGCTACAGTACCAAGAATATCGCCAAGCCGACAATCACCATCAGTACCTTTGATTACCCAAGCCATTATTCAGCGTGGCAAGACTCCGGTGTTGAACTCGGTATCTGCCATCAAGCGCTAGGTTTGAGCCCACTACTGGCTGGCCATAAGCACAATAATCGCCTTGAGCAGATTTTGATGAAAGATGAAATGGATCAAGCTAATGAAGTGGATGGCGTGGTTCTTGATATATCGGGCAATGTGATTGAAACCACCATGGCCAATCTGTTCTGGCGCAAAGGTCAGTCGATATACACACCTCAACTCACTCAAAGTGGTGTCGCGGGGGTTATGCGTAAGCAAGTGTTAACCGCGCTGAATCAGGCTGAACTTTCCGTTACAATTAGTGACTACTGCTTATCTCAACTCATGCAAGCTGATGAGGTTTTCATGACAAACTCCATTTTAGGGGTTGCCCCAGTTACCCGTATTAGTGATACCCAATTTAACATTGGAACCATTACTCGTAGCCTTCAAGGACAACTAAACTCGTGATCAAAAAGTTATTTATTTTTATTATCTTGTGCTTAATTGCAGCCGGTGCTGCTGGTTTTTATGTTTACAACCAAGCGCAAGATAACCTGAAACAAGTTATTCAATTAGAAAAACCACAAGTCGTGACTGTTGCTTCAGGTAGCAGCTTTAACCGCGTTCTAGCCCAGTTGATTAACGAGGGGCTGTTTGAGGCTTCTCCTTACGAGAAATTAATCCGTAAGTTACATCCTGAGCTTGTAGACGTAAAAGCGGGTACTTTCCTGCTTGAACCGGGTTTAACCTTAGAGCAAGCGCTAAAGGTGCTTGTAGAAGGGAAAGAACACCAGTTTACTATTACCTTTGTTGAAGGCAGTCGTTTTGACGAATGGCTTGTTCAGCTAAAAGACAACGAATTCATTCAACAGACATTGGATGGCGTTTCTGAAAAAGAGATCGCTGAAAAGTTGGGTATTGAAAACGAAAAGCTAGAAGGTCTCTTCTTAGCAGAAACGTATCACTACACCTACGGCACCACTGATTTAGATTTGTTGAAGCGCGCGCATCGAGACCTAATGAGCGTGGTGAATGAAGAGTGGGAAAATCGAGCGGATAAGCTGCCTCTTAAATCGCCATACGAAGCGTTAATTCTTGCATCTATCATTGAGAAAGAGACCGCTGTTGCGTCAGAACGTGAGCGTGTTTCTTCTGTGTTTGTTAACCGTCTAAACAAGCGTATGCGTTTGCAAACTGACCCAACGGTTATCTATGGCATGGGTGACAGCTACGATGGCAACATCCGTAAGAAAGACTTACGCACGCCAACGCCTTACAACACCTATACAATGAGTGGCTTGCCACCGACACCTATCGCTATGGCAGGCAAAGCGTCTATCAACGCGGCGTTGAATCCAGAGAAGAGCAACTACTTGTATTTCGTTGCGAGTGGAACAGGTGGTCACGTATTTTCAAAGAGTTTGACTGAGCATAACCGTGCAGTGCGAGCTTACTTAAAGCAATTAAGAAAAAACAGATAAAGAAATAATTATGAATCAGTCGAAATTTATCGTGGTTGAAGGCCTTGAAGGCGCTGGCAAAAGCACAGCAATCAATGCCATCGTTGAGACATTAAAAGCATCGGGTGTTGAAGATATTGTTAATACTCGCGAGCCGGGTGGTACTGTCTTAGCTGAAAAGATGCGTTCATTGGTTAAAGAAGAGCACGAAGGCGAGAAGCTTCAAGACATGACTGAATTGCTGTTGATGTATGCAGCACGTGTTCAATTAGTCGAGAACGTCATCAAGCCGGCACTCGCCAATGGTCAATGGGTATTGGGTGATCGTCATGATATGTCTTCACAGGCATACCAAGGTGGTGGTCGCCAGATCGCGCGCACGACTATGGAATCACTGAAAGCAACCACGCTAGGCGGCTTTAAACCCGATCTAACGCTATATTTGGACCTAGACCCTAGAGTAGGGCTAGAGCGTGCTAGAGGCCGTGGTGAGCTTGATAGAATTGAAAAGATGGACATCTCATTTTTCGACCGCACGCGTGAGCGCTATCTAGAAATTGCAGAACAAGATGATTCTGTACTTGTGATTAACTCGCAGCAAGAAATTGAGCAAGTAGCCGCTGATATTAAAGTCGCGCTAACTGCTTGGCTCGACAAACAGTAGGTAGTCATGGCTGAAGTGTATTCTTGGCTCACACCGGTATGGAGTGAGTGGAAAAAAAGTCTCGATGCGGAGCGTTTTCCTAACTCTGTGATTGTTAATGCACCGGAAGGGCTCGGCGTTGATGCTTTGATTAGCCAACTTACCGACGCATTGATGTGCACGAACTATGAAAGCGAGTCGTGCGGGTTTTGCCACAGCTGTGAGTTAATGAAGTCGGGCAGTCATCCTGATTTTCATGTGATCTCACCCGAGAAAGAAGGTAAGTCGATCACGGTTGATCAAGTGCGTGCCAGTAACCGCTGGGCTCAAGAGTCTTCTCAGTTAGGTGGTTTGCGCGTTATTTTGCTTAACCCTGCTGAAGCAATGAACGAATCAGCTTCCAACGCACTATTGAAAACTCTGGAAGAGCCATCAAGCAAGTGCATCTTCATTCTGTCTACTCGTAACAGTAATCGCTTAATGCCGACTATTATTAGCCGTTGTCAGCAATTCAATGTGGTTTGTCCGCAGTTAGAGACAGCATCAGCGTGGTTAGATGGTGAAGTGGGCAAAGCGGTACCGCAGTATATTTTAGCACTCAATGACAACGCGCCTTTAAAAGCAAAAGCGATGTTTGAGCAAGGTGGCGTTGAAGCTTCAACAAAAGCGCTCGATGGCTTTGTGAATGTGATAAAAGGCACTCAACCTGACATGCTAAAGTTCTCTACAGAGCTTAGCAAAGACCCTTTGATTCAACTTGGCTGGCTTTGGCATCTATTGTCAGATGTACAGAAGCTGCATTTTGGTTTGGCGAATCAGGCTTTCACTCCGAGTGCGAAAGCATTGTGTGAGGCGATGTCTTATCAAAGTGCTTATGCAGCATCGAATAAACTGCTGACATTGATTGAGCAGTTAAAGCAACACCCTGGGCTCAATACGGAGCTACTCATAATGAATTGGCTGATAGCCACTTGCGAGGAAACATGTTCGTAGATTCCCACTGTCATTTAGACAAACTGGATTACCAAGATTTACACACCAGCGTAGAAGATGTGGTTAACAAGGCGAAGGCTGCTAACGTAGACCAATTGCTTTCTGTCGGTGTGACACTCGATTCGTTTGAAAATATGCTCGAGATGATCTCGCCGTTTGATAACGTTAAAGCCTCTTGTGGCGTTCACCCTCTCGATGTTGAAAGTGATTTCAGCCTAGAGACAATGCGTGAATACGCGAGCAACCCTAAGGTTGTGGCGATTGGAGAGACAGGTTTAGATTATCACTACCAACCAGAGACGGCGGAGCTGCAACAGCTACGATTTAAGCAGCATGTTGAGTTAGCCGTTGAGCTGAATAAACCTTTGATCATTCACACTCGTAACGCACGTGAAGACACATTAGCTATTTTACGTGATGGCGGAGCTGAGAAGTGTGGTGGTGTGATTCACTGCTTTACCGAAGATCAAGCGTTCGCTGAAGCAGCAATGGAACTAGGTTTCTATATCTCAATTTCAGGCATTGTGACCTTTAAGCAGGCTACAGAACTTAAAGAAGTTGTTAAGAACCTACCGCTAGACAGGTTGCTGATCGAGACAGATTCTCCATATTTGGCGCCCATTCCATATCGTGGGAAGCAGAATCAGCCTGCATATGTCGTCGAAGTGGCGGCCTACATTGGGCAATTAAAAGGTGTGTCGATGAAAGAGGTTGCCGAACAAACGACCAAAAATTACCAAAAACTTTTTTTGCAATAAAAATCTAAGTAAACAAATAAAAGGGAGCGAAAGCTCCCTTTTTGTGTTTTTGATCACTAAAAATACGTTTTTTTTTAATGTTTACGAATTATGTTGAACTTGAGAGCGCTAATTATAACATTTGTAATTTTGTTACTAAAAATAACATTCGCTCCTATTTTATTTACTCAGTAAAATAATAGGACTATTGAAAAATACTTATATATTTCAATTGATTAAATGCTTGTAAAGGATTGCATTTCTAGATTTGACATGTGATCCAAGACGTGTTTTGAAACTAAATTTCGTAAGTGACTAGAAAGTTAGTTCCCCATCAATATATATTTAGCGGCAGAAAATATAATGCAATACATGGTTACATTTTCGCAGGGTGCTAACATATAGGCTACGGGGGTGTGCCGTTAGAACCCAATATAATTATTTTATCTTTATCAGGAGCATAAACATGTTTAAGAACCTTTTTGCTAGCCTGCAGAAAGTTGGTAAGTCTCTGATGCTTCCAGTATCAGTTTTACCAGTTGCGGGTATTTTGCTAGGTGTCGGTGCAGCAGATCTTCCTTTCATTCCAGAAATCGTTTCAAACTTAATGGAACAAGCTGGTGGTTCAGTATTCGGTCAAATGGCACTACTGTTCGCAGTAGGTGTTGCACTTGGCTTTACTAACAACGATGGTGTAGCGGGTCTAGCTGCTATCGTTGGTTATGGCATCATGACTGCTACACTTGGCGTAATGGCTGGTGTAATGGGCGTTGATAAAATCGATACTGGTGTACTAGGTGGTATCCTAGTCGGTGGTGTTGCTGCTTGGGCATTCAACCGTTTCTTCCGTATTCAACTACCAGAGTACCTTGGCTTCTTCGCTGGTAAGCGTGCTGTGCCAATCATCACAGGTTTCTCTGCGATTGGTCTAGCAATCCTACTATCTGTAGTATGGCCACCAGTTGGCGGCGCTATCTCTGCGTTCTCTGATTGGGCTGCTCACCAAAACCCACAAGTGGCGTTTGGTATCTACGGTATCGTTGAGCGTTCTCTAATTCCATTTGGTCTTCACCACGTTTGGAACGTACCTTTCTTCTTTGAAGCTGGTACTTGTGTAAACGCTGCTGGCGAAACTCAAAACGGTGTTCTTACTTGTTACCTAGTTGCTGATGACGCATCTCGTGCAGCGGGCAATGGCTTCGGTCAGCTAGCTGGTGGTTACATGTTCAAGATGTTCGGTCTACCTGCTGCTGCAATCGCGATTGCACACTCAGCTAAGCCTGAAAACCGCGCTAAAGTAATGGGCATCATGGCTTCTGCTGCGTTGACTTCATTCCTAACGGGTATCACTGAACCAATCGAATTCTCTTTCCTATTCGTTGCTCCAGTACTGTACGCAATCCACGCTCTACTAGCTGGTTCTGCATACGTTCTTGCGAACACTCTAGGTTTTGTACACGGTACATCTTTCTCACACGGTCTAATCGACTTCCTAGTTCTATCTGGCAACGCGTCTAAGATGGGCCTAATGGTTGTATGTGGTATTGCTTACGCTGCAATTTACTACATCGTATTCCGCACTGTGATTAAAGCTCTAGACCTTAAAACTCCAGGCCGTGAAGACGAGACTGAAGAAGAGTCAGTTGCGACTGGTTCTGAACTTGCTGGTGAGCTAGTTGCTGCATTCGGTGGTAAAGCGAACATCACTGGTCTTGACGCTTGTATTACTCGTCTACGTGTTGCAGTAGCTGATACAGCAGTTGTTGACCAAGACAAACTGAAGAAACTAGGCGCTGCAGGTGTTGTTGTAGTTGCTGGTGGCGTACAAGCTATCTTCGGTACTAAGTCTGACAACCTTAAGACAGACATGGATGAGTGGATCCGTAACAACGGTTAATTCTCTGATTCAATAAATTGAAAGGAGGCCGAAAGGCCTCCTTTTTTGTTTTCTGCTCTATGAAAGATCTATTGTGCTTAATCTCCATTAACTCAGATACTTATCATTCAACTCGATCAGTTGATGGTTGCTCTTAAATTTTTCGTGTCTTTTATCTTTTACCCAGCGATGACACCTTTTGCTGAGATTCCAGTAGACTTCCGTTTTTTAAATACAGTCTGAGAATATTATGAAACATCGTTACTTGATCGGCCTTATGTGCTGCAGCGGAGCCTCGTTTGCTCAAGCTTCTGAAGCTCCAGCTTTGGAAGTGGGACTCGCCATTGACCAAGACCTGAGTGTCGTTGTGGAATTTGATCAGAAATACCGTGCTACGATTGGCAATGACGGCGCTGCCTTTGATTACATTTTGAAGCGTGGTCAGTTCGAGACTGAAGCTCCGTTGAGCTGGTACGTCGGTGCTGGTGCTTGGGCTGAATGGAATGACGACTTTGGCTTACGCTTGCCGTTAGGCGTGAAAGTGAATTTCTACGAAGGTTGGAATGCTTACGCTCAAGTTCACCCTGAACTCGATATGTATAAAGGTGTTGAGTTGCAAGTGGGCGGCGCTTTAGGTGTTACCTATAAGTTCTAACCTGAACTAAAACCGTTTTAATAATGAAAAAACCAGCATTTAGCTGGTTTTTTAGTTTGGGCCGATCTTATATTTTTGCTTCATTGAGCCGCTTAGAAAGTAAAACTCAGTCCGACATTGGCTTGGAATTGGTTCATCCAGTCGGTATCAAAGCGAATGATGCACTCTTGCCCGTTATTTGGGATATTACAAACACCGGAGGTATCGTTGTCGACAACCGTGCCTAACCAACGTACTTGTGTGTTCAACGCTAGTCGGTCACTAAATTTGTACTCTAAGCCACCAAAGATAGAAGTTGAGAATCCATACTTATCTTTTGCCCAGTCTACATCGACGTAAGAAGCACCCAGGCCTAGCCCTAGATAACCCGACAACACAGGCGAAGCAGGGTAGTAGATGCTGCTTTGAAGGTGCAGGTATTGGATGGAGGAGCTTAGGTTAAGCGTTTCTAATTCCGAGCTCTGATTGGAGTAGAAGAAGCCGATGCGTCCTTTTTCAAGTGGCGTTTCAATGGCAAAGGTGTAATTTTCAGAGCCTTTCATGTCATAGGTTTTACCGTCCTGGTCTTCGACACTGCCACCGCCGGTATAACCTACCATAGGTGTAATGATGATCTCCGGCGAAGCATACGCGCTTGAAACGGAGAGAAGCGTAATCAGTGCCATCATATTTGCTTTGTTATTCATGAGTATATCCTTATCCATACACTTACTAATTGTGATGGTTACATCAATATTGTGCGACTAATTTCGACGATTCTTGAAGATACTTCACACACCTGATAGTACTTAAATAGAGACTCGACAAATTAATAATAAACCAGAGGTGTCTATGGACCATAATCTGAAAAATGCCCTACAAATTACCGTGTTTATCTACATGATCATTCTTTCATTTGGCTTTATTGCGATTGGTAGTTAATACCATCTATTGCGAGGCTGAGTTTTGATACTCAGGGAATAATGAATAGTGGGATTATAACCAATATTGATACAGCAATAGACTTGGATTATTACGCTAAGTTTATTGCTGGAAAAACAGCACTGGTCGCTCAAGGTGGCGGACAGAGAAGTATTTTTACTTCTGGAGTGCTGGATGCCTTTCTTCTCTCAAATTTTGACCCCTTCGACGAATTTTTTGGTACCTCAGCAGGTGCTCTCAACTTATGTGCTTATCTGTGCCGTGATAAAGGCCTTGGACGTTCTTTTGTTCTCGACCTCACAACCTCACCAGAGTTCTTCAATCTCTTTTCCTATATACGACACAGAAAGAACCTAGGATTAGAATGGGCGCTAGAACAAATCATGGCTTACCCATATAAGCTCGATCTGGATTTAGGGCGACAAACGCTAGGCGATCGCCACTTCTATGCGGCTGTAACGGATTCCAAAGACTTACGAGACCACTACTTCCCATTATTGGGCGAAGATTGGTACAAGGTGATGATTGCGACCTGTGCTATTCCTCGCTTGTACAATGACGAAGTCTTTATTGGTGACAGTGCTTATGTGGACGGTGGTGTATCGGCGTGTATCCCAGTTCAGGAAGCGTGGCGAAGACAAGCTCGTTCTATTGTGGTGATTCGTACTGAGCCAGTGGTGGAGGAAGGTAATACCCATTTGGTTGAAGCACCAGTTAAGGGATCTTCAGTCAAAGCGCCTAAACCTATATCTGCAGAAGAACTGGAGTGGTTCCGCGAATCTTTCGACAGTGTTCAAGGCCATTGGCAACAGAAAGTGGAACAGTGGAAAACCGACTGGACCTCTTTCTTCCAACAACAAATTATGCGCTCAAAAGAGCAGAAGCGTGACCGTGGGCATTTAGACCTGCTGAACGGTGGTCGCTGGCTATTTGGTGCAGATGATATTTATCGCTTAAGTCATTTAATCGGAGATAAGTTTGATTCAGGGTTGGCTGACATGCTGATGGTGCATTATCAGACCTACTCATTGACTCAGGATTTTTTGAATTCGCCACCAGACGACGCGTTTGTGGTTCAGATAGCACCTAGTCAAACGCTTAAATCGAGCTCATTAATGAGTCATAAAGATGATTTACTGCATGATTACGAATTGGGTTTAGAAGCCGGTTACCGATTTGTGGAGACCTATACCTCAACGGAAAACGCTCGCAACTCGCATATGCCACAGTTAGCCACCATTGCTGCGGGTAACTAATTCCCGAAGTTGATGAGCTAGCATGCTGTGAGCTCGTTATGCTGTTTAAGCAGATTTTAGTGAGTCGTGTTCTGAAATGAAAAAGGGTTATTGAACTTGGTTCGATAACCCTTTTAAGTTTTTGAGATTAGGCGAATCGTTTCGCCTTAAGGTCAAATATTAGGTGACAGGCAAGATTCTCATACAGTTGGTTGACCCTGCTACATCCATAATGTCGCCTTGAGTGACGATCACTAGGTCACCAAACTTAAGGTGTCCTTTCTCTTTCAAGCAAGTGAGTGTAGATAGTGCAATGTCAAAGCTGTCTTCGGCTTCTGTCTCGAAGTAGATTGGTGTCACACCTCGGTATAAGGTACAGCGATTAAGCGTTCCTTCGTTACGAGACAGCGCGTAGATCGGCATGTCGGCACTCAGGCGAGACATCATCAGTGCGGTGCGGCCTGACTCGGTGAGAGTGACAACGCCTTTAATGCCTTCCATATGGTTTGCAGAGTAGATGGTCGCCATCGAAACGGTTTCTTCGGCAGTAACAAAGGTGCGGTCAATACGGTAATTGGATTGGTTATTAATGCCTGCCATTTTTTCCGCACCAATACAGACTTCAGCCATCGATTTTACGGTCTCGACTGGGTAGTCACCAGCTGCAGTTTCACCAGACAGCATCACAGCATCGGTGCCATCGAGTACGGCGTTGGCAACATCCATAACTTCGGCACGGGTTGGCATTGGCGCAGAAATCATTGATTCCATCATCTGAGTTGCGGTGATGACAGTTCGGTTAAGCGCTCTGGCACGGCGTATAAGCTGTTTTTGTACTCCGACTAACTCAGGGTCGCCAATTTCCACTCCGAGGTCACCACGAGCCACCATGACCACATCTGAGGCCATTATGATGTCATCCATGTTCTCAACTGTAGCTACTGTCTCTGCTCGCTCCACTTTTGCGACGAGGTGAGCTTCTAAGCCGGCTTCTCGTGCAAGCTGACGAGCATAGTGCATGTCTTCACCATTACGAGGGAAAGACACCGCTAGGTAATCCACTTTGATTTGTGCGGCGGTGACGATGTCGCGCTTGTCTTTTTCTGTTAGCGCTTCTGCGGAAAGGCCACCCCCTTTTTTGTTGATGCCTTTGTTATTTGAGAGTGGGCCGCCAATGATGACTTCGGTATGAACGCGACAGCCTTCCACTTTGGTTACTTTGAGTTGAACACGACCATCGTCAAGCAACAGTATATCGCCGGCGGATACGTCGTTAGGCAGTTCTTTGTAATCAAGGCCAACGGCTTCTTGATTGCCTTCACCTAAACCTAGGCTGCTATCGAGAGTGAACAGGTCGCCTACGGCAAGTTGGATTTTGCCATCTTTGAATGTCGACACACGAATCTTGGGACCTTGTAAGTCTCCGAGAATGGCGATTTGAGTACCGTGTCTTTTTGCTATTGCTCTGACTTTTTCTGCGCGTTGTATATGGTCGTCGCTGGTGCCGTGAGAGAAGTTCATACGAACAATATTGGCACCGGCTTTGATGATCTCTTCAAGCACGTTACCTTTATCAGTAGAAGGGCCTAGCGTTGTGACGATTTTCGTTTTTCTTAATTCGGCTGTCATGAATACTCCTAGAGTGAGGCCAAGTAATCTTTTAAAAGACTGAATTAAGTATATGCATTAATTGATAATTTATTGGGAGCTAGGAGGATATTTCTTGATTTGCCTTTAATTATTGAATTCAGGGCTCAAATGCGATGTTTTATTCTGAAAATTAAGTCGCAAATTATCGATGTGGGTGTTAATTTTCCTCGAACTATTTGACTCGATACACAAAGATTCATGTATATACGTGATACTGGTCACGGCGATATACCAAGTGACTTCACAATTACTTCGCAAAGTAAAAAAATTACCTCGTTGATGATTTCTGGAGCGTAAAATGTACATGGCTCAACCGGGCCATATTGATCATATCAAACAGGTCAATGCTGGTCGTGTATATAAACTAATTGACCTTAAAGGTCCTATTTCTCGTATCGATCTGTCCAAGCAAAGTGAGTTGGCTCCGGCGAGTATTACTAAAATTACCCGTGAACTCATTGAAGCTCACCTTATTCACGAAACGACGGTTCAAGAAGCCACGACTCGTGGGCGTCCTGCTGTCGGTCTGCAAACCAATAACGAAGGTTGGCAATTTTTGTCGATGCGCCTTGGTCGCGGATACTTGACGATCGCGCTCCATGAATTGGGCGGCGACGTGCTTATCGATACCAAGATTGATATCCATGAACGTGATCAAGACGATGTGCTTGCGCGTCTTCTCCATGAAATCGATGAGTTCTTCCAAACCTATGCCGAGCAACTCGACAGGGTGACGAGTATCGCTATCACACTGCCAGGTCTGGTGAATTCAGAGCAAGGTATTGTGTTGCAGATGCCGCACTATAACGTTGAAAACTTAGCGTTGGGGCCGGAGATCTACAAAGAAACCGGTTTGCCAGTTTTTATTGCCAATGATACCCGAGCGTGGGCATTAGCAGAAAAGCTGTTTGGTAACTCACAAGACAACGACAACTCTGTTCTTATCTCGATTCACCACGGTTTAGGTGCCGGGATCATTCTTGATGGTCGCGTTCTGCAAGGACGTCACGGTAACATCGGTGAGTTGGGGCATATCCAGATCGACAAGGAAGGCAAGCTTTGCCACTGTGGTAATCGAGGCTGTTTAGAAACGGTGGCGAGTTCTCAGGCAATCCGTGAGCAAGTCAAAGAGCGATTGGTAAATGGTGAAGAATCAACGCTAACGGTGTTTGAAGACGTCACTATTGAACAGATCTGTGCTGCCGCTGCTAATGGGGATCCGCTGGCTGTCGAAGTGATTGAACAGTTAGGCCGTTATCTAGGTTCTGCGATTGCGATTGTGATTAACCTGTTCAACCCAGAGAAAATCTTGGTGGGTGGTGTTATCAATCAGGCGAAGAGCGTGTTATACCCGGCGATTCAAAAGTGTATCGAAGAGCAGAGTCTATCGGTTTACCATAAAGACTTAGAGCTGGTGGAATCTCGTTTTTATAAGCAGGCAACCATGCCAGGTGCTGCGCTCATCAAGCAGGCCTTATACGATGGCCAACTGTTAATGAAAGTTATTGAAGGTTAACCCCTTTTTCTCGTCTTGTAGCCTTACCTTGAACCTTTCCATGTACTTAAGCTTTGTATAACATCATTTGTTGTACTTAGTTTAAGCATTCTGTGCATTGGCGCTTTGCTTTAACCTATTGAAGTAGGCTATTGTAGCCACAGTTATTATTTGTCACTAAGGTGTTGTATGTCTGGCGTTTTAAATTCGGTTGATCAGAGAACCAAACTGGTCGGTGAAAACCGTCTGGAACTCTTGTTATTCAGCTTAAATAGTCGTCAACTATTTGCGATTAACGTATTTAAAGTGAAAGAAGTCCTCAAAGTGCCAGTACTCACTCGCTTACCGGGCTCTCATCATCATATTACGGGTGTTGCGTCTTTACGTGGTGAATCGGTGCCTGTTATCGATTTACGCAGTGCCATTGGCTTTCCGCCATCTCGTGCGGAGTCTCAAGAGAGCAACCTGATTATTACGGAATACAACCGAACCGTACAAGGTTTCTTGGTTGGGCAAGTTCGTAATATCGTGAACACGACATGGACAGAAATCCAGCCGCCGCCAAAGACAACAGGCCGTGCAAACTACCTAACCGCTATTACGCATATTCAAGAAGAAGAGCAGCACAAGATCGTCGAGATCATCGATGTTGAGAAAGTGTTGGCTGAGATCATTGATTACGATGTCTCGATCTCTGAAGGCGTTTTAGATGAACAATTAGCTCAGGAGATGATAGGACGCAATGTGCTTATCGTTGATGACTCTTCAACAGCGCGTAACCAGATCAAAGGCACCTTGTCGCAGTTGGGTTTGAACATTATTGAGTGTTGTGATGGCTTAGAAGCACTGACCTTACTTAAGGGCTGGTGTGATGAAGGCAAAGACATCAATCAAGAAATATTGTTGATGATCACCGATGCTGAAATGCCTGAAATGGACGGCTACAAGCTGACACACGAAGTACGTACTGACCCAAGAATGCATGACCTATTCATCACGCTAAATACTTCATTAAGTGGAAGTTTTAATGAAGCTATGGTTGAGAAAGTAGGGTGTAACCGCTTTATTTCTAAGTTCCAGCCAGACCTCTTGGTTGAAGTGACTCAAGAGCGAATGCGTCAGATTTTATAATTAATGCTGCTGTACGGTTTGTTTTGAGTGGCCTTATAGAAAACGCTTGCTAATATTCACGCAGCATATTTTTCTTAACGAAATATGCTCAACTACTAGCGTAATTTTTCACACACAATCTAAGGTAGTTCCTCTTAATGATATGGTTAACGTCTAAAGTCGTCATGACTTTGAGCTTATTACTGTATAGGGAATTTAAGAAAAGACGTACGGAAGCTGAAGTTGAGTCATAACTCAACAACTGGAATTGAAGGGAAGCGGATGCTTCCCTTTTTCGTTTTTCTTTCTCTCTTTTCTTTAGCCAATGATCGATTGAGAACAGTTGGTACTTCGCTAATGAAAATCCCGAGATTTGGTTTTCAAGCCAACAATTTCATCGGTAATATCGATAAGTTTTCCCGCGATAACATGCACGACTTCACCTTCTTTTTCTAATATCCCTTGTACTTTTAACGCCTTGGCTGTGAGATAAGCTTGCTGTTGAGCGCGTGCGGTTGCTCCCCATACCACGACATTAATATTGCCAGTGCTATCTTCCAGCGTAACAAAGGTGACACCTGCCGCGGTGCCGGGAGATTGTTTACCTGTGACTAATCCGACAACGGTGACCATAGATTTGTGTCTTTGCTGTATTAAATCTTTCATGTGTGTGAATCGACCTAATCGTCCTGCTTCTTCGAGCAAAGTGATGGGGTGCTTGTTCAATGAAATTCCGACACTGGTGAAGTCTTCGAGTAGATCTTGCATCTCATTGGGCTTGTGCAGTACATGTTCGTCATGTCCTGCCTCAGCATCGTCATAGGCTTGGCTAAACAGAGGTAAATCCGACGCCGAGTCCATGATCGCCCAGCGAGTCTGGAAGCGGTCTCCAGAAACGTTATGTAGCGCATTGGCCGATGCCAGTAGCTCGATATCTTTCTTATTCATCGATAACTGTTTCACCTGACTAGGGTGGCGATAACCGGATGGTGGACGATTGGCGAGCACGCTTTGAATTCCATGCTCGCTGAATCCTTTGATTTGTCGCAGCCCTAAGCGAATCGCTAGACCATTCTGATGAGGGGCAACCGTGTGGTCGTTTTGAGAAGCGTTCACACATACCGGAAGTATCACCACATTGTGTCGTTGTGCGTCTTGTACTAACTGTGAAGGGCTATAAAACCCCATCGGTTGGCTATTCAACAGAGAAGCGTAGAAGCACTCTGGGTAGTAGCATTTCAACCAAGCGGAGCAATACGCTAACACCGCAAACGAAGCGGAGTGGCTTTCAGGAAAACCGTACTCGCCAAAGCCGCATATCTGTTTAAAGATCTGCTCAGCAAACTCTGTCTCATAGCCGCGCTTTTGCATTCCTTCGATGAGTTTGTTTTTAAACTTAAAGACGTTGCCATTTTTCTTCCAAGCGGCCATTGCCCGTCTGAGTTGATCTGCTTCTCCGCCTGTGAACCCTGCAGCGACCATCGCGAGTTTGATCACTTGCTCTTGGAATATCGGTACACCTAAGGTGCGCGACAGTACTGATTCCACGTCTTTAGATGGATAACTGATTGGCTCAATGCCATCTCGACGCTTGAGAAACGGATGCACCATATCACCCTGAATAGGGCCTGGGCGTACGATAGCGATTTGAATCACCAAGTCGTAATAAGTCTTCGGTTTAAGCCTTGGCAGCATGCTCATTTGTGCGCGTGACTCAATTTGGAATATCCCGACTGTGTCTGCTCGCTGAATCATGCCGTAAACCTGAGGATCGTCCTTAAGGCGAGTGATCTCAGCAATGGTCAGTGATCGCCCGTGAATACGTTTGATCAGGTCGAAACATTTACGAATCGCAGAGAGCATACCCAATGCGAGCACATCAACTTTCAGCAAGCCTAAGGTTTCTAGATCATCCTTATCCCATTGGATAATGGTTCGATCGTGCATCGCTGCATTTTCGACGGGAACCAGCTCATACAAAGGCCCTGAGGATATGACAAAGCCACCGACATGTTGAGATAAGTGACGTGGGAAGCCGATAATCTCATTAACCAAGTGGATAAACTGCTGCCCCTTCAAAGAATCAGGTTGTAGCCCTAATTGAGTGAGCTGAGCCTGCCAACCTAAGCTTTTGTCCCTGCGATTGGTGTTCTTGATGAAGTAGTCGAGCTGAGTTTCTTGTAGCCCTAATGCTTTCCCCACATCTCTCACCGCACTTTTGAAGCGATAAGAGATGACTGTTGCAGCAAGTGCAGCCCGTTCTCTACCGTATTTTTTATAGATGTATTGGATGACTTCTTCACGACGTTCGTGTTCAAAATCGACATCAATATCAGGCGGCTCATCGCGCTCTTTACTGATGAAACGCTCAAACAGCACCGAGATCTGTCTTGGGTCGACAGAGGTGATTTCTAAGCAATAACAGACCACGGAATTGGCCGCTGAACCTCGACCTTGGTAAAGAATTCCTTGGCTTTTGGCAAACATCACGATGTCGTGGATGGTGAGAAAAAAGAAAGGGTAGTCGAGCTCACCAATCAGCCCCAGCTCTTTATCGATGATTTGTTGAATGTCATTAGGGACACCTTGTGGAAAGCGAGCCTGTTTTCCTTTTTCAACCAACATACGTAGATAGCTCATGGGCGTCTCACCCTGAGGAATCAACTCACTTGGGTATTCGTAACGTAGACTACCTAAGTCAAATTCGCACAGTTCAGAAATTCGGTTGCTCTCTTCTAGCCACTCCGCTTTGAAGATATGAGAGAGCTTATTGATGCTTCGCAAACAGCGCTCGGCATTTGCCAGTAAGTGACTGCCAACTTCGGTCACTGGTTTTTGATATTTAATCGCGGTGAGTGAGTGCTGTAAGGGCAAGCGATTAGCATTGTGCATTAACACGCCACCACAAGCTGTAATCGGCAGGTGGTGATGCTGTGACAGCTCAATGCAGTAATCCGTGTATTGTTGGTCGGTCTGTTTGAGGTGTCGTTGTAAGCCAATCCACAACCGACCGGAATGATGTTGAGAAAGCCATTGTCCCCAATGCGCGTCTTCATTTTTTTGCTGAGGTAGCCACAGGATGAAGCAGTGCTTAGCCGACATAATATCCCACTCAGAGAGCTGATAATGCCCTTTGCTGCTACGACGTCTCGCATTGGTAATAATGCGGCACAGCTCGGCATAGGCTTGTCTATTTGGGCATAGTAAAACCACTTGGCATTCTTCATTTAACCAAAACATGCTCCCGACAATTTGCTTGAGCGACAGTTTATGTTGCTTGATTGCAGAGTGGACTTTCACGATGCCCGCGACCGAGCACTCATCAGTAACAGCGAGTGCTTTGTAACGTAAGAAGTCGGCCTGTAAAACCAGCTCTTCCGCGTGTGAAGCTCCCTCAAGAAAGGAGTAATTACTTTGGCAGAAAAGCTCTGAGTATTGCTGAGACATAACGTAATCTCACTTAATCATTGCGAGTAAACATGATTGAAAAGGGATGTTGAAATAGAGTACGTGGAACGTGCGACTTAACTAAATTTTCTTGCTGACTAGCTAAATAAGCCGTGCAAAAACCACTGTTTATTTGGCGTTCTAAAGACCCATAGCCATCGACCGTTTTCACTGTGAGCAATAAAGTAGTCACGAATGATTTTTTCGCCATCCCACCACCCAGAAACAATACGCTCAGGGCCCTGAGATAAGGTGACGCTTTCGGTTAAGGCTTCGGGCTCTGGTAGTAAAATACTGGGCCTGAGTCGCTGTTGGTTGATGTTGGAAGCTGTCATAGTTTGTTGCGCGATATCTTGGGAAATTTGTCCCTTTTTTACCGTATTCCCCAGTGTCGGTAGTAAATATTGGTTGGCCTTCTCTGGTCTTGGGTCGTGCTGTATTTTCGGTGTTTGAATGCAGGCTTGCCCTAATTTAGCTTGCAGTAATGAGATCAAATCTAACGCGGCAAGTGTTCCTGTATTGCCATCGAAAAGATCATGGTAGGCGACTTGCGGTTCTCCATGACGAATCAAAGAGAGAGTCAGCCCTTGAACCGGTGCTGTGAGCTTTAGTGACTCTAAAGTTAGATGGGTAAGGCTTGCCCATTTTTCAGCAAGGTAATCACCTTGTGCCGAATAGAAAGAGACAGGATGATCGTCTTTATCCCTAAGATGCAGAATCAGCGTTAATTCAAACGCTACTCGGTCACGTAGCTTCAAAAAGCATTCCAGTTGATTCAACAATTTCAGCAGCGGCTTTTCGATAAATAGGATGTTTTCAATATCAAACAATAGCTCGAGATATTGCTGAAAATTCTCCGGTGGATGATAGAAATCAATCGGGTGCTTGAACTGTCCGTTAAGGCGACCAACATAATTGACCAAGTCGATATCAAAGCGACGTGCGACATCTTGCAAAGGCAGTTTCAATAGGTCATCCACTAAGTTAATGCCGACGCGGTTCAGACGCTCCACTTGCTTAGTTGGCAGCTCGCTGGAACTTAATACTTGTTGATTAACCCATGCTTTCATTTGCTCAACATTATTAGTGACTTGGTTGATGGATTGCTTGCCCAAAAGGATCGCAGAAAGTGGCGAGTAACCCGTCGCGAAGCTGAACTGGATATTGAGCGTTTCTAAATGACTTTTGAGCTCATGCCAGTAGTTATCTAGCCCATCGTAAAGTGACAGCATATTAGAAGCTTTAATCAACAAACCATTCGGTGGTAGTAAAGCCATGTCAGAAGTGACCAAATACGCCCATTGAGCGATCTCTTTGAGCTTGCTTTTTTCTAGCTCAATACTGTAAGGGTGGACGTGTAAGTTATGGCAAAGCGCCGCCGCAGACCCTAGCCCCATACCAAGTGAAATTCCCGATTGTAGAGCAGCTTGGTTAGCTTGCAGCACACGGTGATCTTTTTCATCCACGATGAGAATAGGTTGCTCGTGTGACTCTTCATTAGAGTGAACTTTCTCGGAGTTAGATAGCTCAGAATTAAACAAGGTATCCAACTGCAGAGATGGAAAGTGCAGATAAAGCCACAGCATGCGCTAACCTTGCTTCGCAATAGGGAAGGCCAACACAGTATTATCTGACAGATTATGATGTGAACTGTCGATGCTGATGACTTTTTCTGTCAGTAACGGCCAATTGTGGGTCATATCGAGAATAAAGCTGCCATATGACCAACTGCCTTTTCTTTTTGTTACCTCTACCTTCAATCCTTGGGCGTGAGAAGACAGCTTCATGCTCAAAGAAACGGGTAGGGATAGTTGATTATGGCTGGTGGCTTTAAAGTGAAACTGCAGGCACTTGCCCGTTTCACTGGCTGCTTGTAAGCGCTTGGTTTGGTGGATTTCTAGATCGGCTCCCCATAGCAATACAGAGTGACAAGCGCCGCTTTTGAGGCACTGCTCAGCCGCCCACAACGCATCGAGTTCGCGTTGCGGCTGGATAATGAGAATGTTCTCTAATTCAATGCCTTGGCTGCTAAAAAACTCGGCACAAATCTTCCCTGGCGGGTTAATGAATATGGCCAGTTTTTGCGAGTTTTTCTGAGCTAAATAGGGCGTAAGAAGGCGAAGTTCACCGATCCCTTGCTGTGATTCAACTTCAATAACGCCGTGTGTCGGAAAGCCACCATCAAGCTGTTTATCCAATTGCGGATAGCCTGTAGAAGTGGTACTTCCTAGCGTTGTTGATTGTAGCCCTTTCCAGATTAGCTGGCGGTCTTGTAAGTTTTTTATGAGTTCATGCATAATTAAATACCTGTATATTTGTACAGTATATTTAACAATGAAAAAGATGCAAAGCAAAATGATGAAAATCAGAGGAACTAAGTTTTAGGTGCTTGATTTAGATACAAAAAAAGCCGCTATTAAAGCGACTTTTTACGATTGGTTATAATATCAACTACTTAGGTTGAGCATCGATACATTGGCCATTAATGTCCGTCACACTTGGGTTCATTAAGTGTAGGTACAGCGGTATGATGTCGAGTGGCGTTTTTAGCTTATTCGCATCTTCTCCAGGGTACGCTTTTGCACGCATACGTGTTTGAGTGCCACCTGGGTTGATTGCGTTAACACGGATATTTGTGTCTTCAAGCTCGTCCGCTAGGATTTGCATCATACCTTCGGTAGCAAACTTAGAAATTGCGTAAGTGCCCCAGAATGCACGGCCAGAGTGACCAACCGTTGAAGAGGTAAATACGATACGACCCGCTTCTGCTTTCTTAAGTGCAGGCAGTAGTGCTTGAGTCATCAAGAACTCAGACTTCACATTGATCTGCATAACATCATCAAAGGTTTCTTCATCAATCTGCTCAAACGGGCTCAGAGTACCTAAAACGCCAGCGTTATGAAGTAGACCGTCTAAACGACCGAACTGCGATTCAATGGTTTCAGCCATATCAACGTAGTTCTGTTTTGTCGCGCCTTTTAAATCCAATGGGATAATTGCAGGCTGCGGGTAACCAGCGCTTTCGATTTCATCGTAAATGAATTCTAGGTTTTTTACATTGCGGCCTAACAGAATGACAGTTGCGCCATGTTGAGCGAAGCTTAGTGCAGCTTGGCGACCAATGCCAGCACCGGCACCTGTAACCAAAATTACTTTATCTTTGAGGGCATCTGTAGAGATTGGGTAATCCACTGTGCTTATCCTTCTTTCTTTATTATGTTCGTCATTCCATTGATGTTTAATCACACAGATAACCGCAGGAATGATGAGAAATTCTTGGTAATCGTGACAAGATGGTTACAATACACTAATTCATACAATAGGGGATATGACATTGGAATTTTTGTTGGACTACGGCCTGTTTTTAGCCAAGATTGCGACCATTGTAATCGCCATCATCGCAATTTTAGTGATTGCTAAATCTGTGGGTGGGAAATCAAGCGCGATTAAAGGTGAGCTGGAAATCACGAACCTATCTGAACACCATAAACAGACGATTGAACAATTAGAGCACCATCTACACGACGATGCTTTCATCAAAGCCCGTGATAAAGCAGAAAAGAAAGCGGAAAAAGAGAAAGTAAAATCACGCGGTAAAGAAGTGAAGAAAGCAGCGAAAGAGGGGGAGCTTGATAGCAAGCGTGAACCACATCTATTCGTTCTTGATTTTAACGGCAGCATTGATGCTAAAGAAGTGGCTTCATTACGTGAAGAGGTAACGGCGGTTCTGGCTGTGGCTCGTGAAGGCGATGAAGTATTACTTAAGCTTGAGTCTGGCGGTGGCATGGTTCACGGCTATGGCTTGGCGTCTTCTCAACTTGATCGTATCAAAGCAGCAGGTTTGCCTCTGACTATCTCGGTAGACAAAGTAGCAGCAAGTGGCGGTTACATGATGGCATGTATCGCAGACAAAATCGTATCTGCACCTTTTGCTATTGTTGGCTCTATTGGCGTTATCGCTCAATTGCCAAACTTCAATAAACTGCTGAAGAAACACGATATCGAGTTCGAACAGCTAACGGCAGGTGAGTACAAACGTACATTAACCATGTTTGGTGAGAACAGCGATAAAGCACGTGAGAAATTCAAAGAAGAGTTAGAAGAGACACATGGCCTATTCAAAGACTTCATTCGTGACCATCGTCCTGCGTTAGATCTTGAAAAAGTAGCAACTGGCGAACACTGGTTTGGCACGCAAGCACATGAACTTGGGCTGGTGGATGAGATCTGCACTTCTGATGATTTAGTCGTAGAGGCATGTAAGAACAAAACGGTTCTAGCGATTCACTACGTACAGAAGAAAAAGCTTTCAGACAAACTAGCGGGCGTGGCAGGCAAATCTGCAGACAGCGTGCTGATGAAACTGATTGAACGCGGCCAAAAGCCAATTGTTTAAGTTTATTCAGTTTTAGCTCTAGCTCTAGCTTTAGTGGCTCACGTCTATTTAAAGACGTTTGAGCCTTAAAAAGAAAGCGCATAAGTCATCAGACTTATGCGCTTTTTTATTGCTCCACTTCCGAGCGGGTTGACCACTATGGTGTAGGGGGAGCGGAGTTTTATTGCCATCACCGATGAACTGCGATTGGTATTAAATCTTGGCTCCATAGTCATTACGTTTTGGACAAGTCGTCAGAATCTCTCTATGACCCGTATCTTTGAGCTCTTCCAAAATCACATCAAAGCCCCACAAGCGATAGAGATGCTTCATCACTTCGTCGTAGCCTTTATCAAGCGGGATACGGTCATGAGGCACATACTGGAGTGTCATTGAACGATCGCCGCGTACATCTACATTGAACGCCTGAATGTTGGGTTCAAGGTTGCTGAGATTGTATTGCGCCGCAAGCTTCTCACGAATCAGGCGATAGCCCGGGTCATCATGTATAGCACTTACTTCAATGGTGTTTTTTCGGTCATCATCAAGCACTGAAAACAGCTTAAAGTCACGAATGATCTTTGGAGAAAGATATTGGCTAATAAAGCTTTCATCTTTGAAGTTGTGCATTGCAAAGTGCACTGCCTCTAACCAATCACTTCCGGCGAGTTCAGGGAACCACTCTTTGTCTTCATCGGTTGGCTCTTCACAAATGCGTCGGATGTCTCTAAACATCGCAAAGCCAAGCGCATAAGGGTTTATCCCGCTGAAATAAGGACTGTTGTAGGCAGGTTGTGCGACGACACTGGTATGGCTGTGTAGGAATTCTAAGATGAACTTATCACTCACCAAGCCTTCGTCGTAAAGGTGGTTAAGAATGGTGTAATGCCAGAAGGTTGCCCAGCCTTCGTTCATGACTTGAGTTTGTTTCTGAGGGTAGAAGTACTGGCTTACCTTGCGAACGATACGAACACACTCACGCTGCCAAGGTTCAAGCAGTGGTGCGTTCTTCTCGATAAAGTAAAGAATGTTCTCTTGAGGCTCGCTAGGAAAGCGGATTTTGGTTTCTTTTTCCTTGTCTTGATTTTTAGGCACAGTTCTCCACAGCTCATTGACTTGAGATTGTAGGTAAGCCTCTCGCTCTTCCTGCCTTGCGGTTTCTTCAGCAATGGAAATCTTCTCAGGACGTTTGTATCGGTCTACGCCGTAATTCATTAATGCATGGCAAGAATCAAGGAGCTGCTCAACCTCAGCGACGCCATATTTCTCTTCACAACCACTGATATACTTCTTAGCGAACAGCAAGTAATCGATGATGGAACCGGCGTCTGTCCAGGTTTGAAACAGGTAGTTGCCTTTAAAGAAAGAGTTGTGGCCGTAGCAAGCGTGAGCCATTACCAGAGCCTGCATCGTTACCGTGTTCTCTTCCATCAGATAAGCGATACAAGGATCTGAATTGATCACAATTTCGTAGGCTAAGCCCATTTGGCCATGCTTGTAGTTTTGCTCGGTTTGAATGAATTTTTTACCAAAAGACCAGTGGTTGTAATTGATAGGCATACCAATGCTTGAGTATGCATCCATCATCTGCTCTGAAGTAATCACTTCAATTTGGTTCGGATAAGTATCTAAACGGTAATGCTGCGCCACACGCTTAATTTCGACGTGATATTTCTCCAATAGGTTGAACGTCCAATCTGGACCATCAGGCAGCATCTTGTCGTTTTTTTTCTGTGTAGCCTTGTCTCTATCGGCAATGTTTGATTTCTCTGCAACGTTTGATTTCGCTGTCATGGTAAGCCCCCTTACGCTGTCTCTTTCTGGAACAGTTCTCTAAACACAGGAAAAATATCATCCACCGTCTTAATGTTTTTCATTGCGAAGTTGTCGAAGCTACTCTCGAGTTTTTCGTATTCGTGCCAAAGCGTTTGATGAGAGCGGCGTGTTATTTCGATGTAAGAGTAATATTGGCAAGTTGGCAGAAGCGTATTCACCAGCAGCTCTTTACAACGAGGAGAGTCATCAGCCCAGTTATCGCCATCAGAGGCTTGTGCTGCATAGATGTTCCACTCATTAGCTGGGTAGCGATCTGCAACTATTTCTTTCATTAGTTTCAGTGCACTAGAAACGATGGTGCCACCGGTTTCTTGGGAGTAGAAAAACTCATGCTCGTCGACTTCTTTAGCCTGAGTATGGTGACGAATAAACACAACATCGACGTTTTCGTAGGTGCGGTTTAGGAACAGATAAAGCAGCACGTAGAAGCGTTTTGCGATGTCTTTGGTAGCTTGGTCCATTGAGCCGGACACATCCATCAAGCAGAACATTACCGCTTGGCTAGATGGAATAGGGCGCTTCTCATAGTTTTTAAAACGTAAGTCGAAGGTATCAATGAATGGCACGTTTTCAATTTTTTTGCGTAGCTCGGCAATCTCTTCTTTTAAGCGACTTTCTTCGAAGGGTTGTGCCGGTTCCGTCATTTTAACTTGGTCAAGTTGCTCCATCAGTAGGTTAAGCTCGCGCTTTTTACCTGCCGTCATCGCGGTTCTACGAGCTAGAGATTGCTGCAGTGAACGAACAATAGCGATGTTGGATGGAATCCCCGCACTTTGGTAACCAGAGCGGTGGGTTTTCCATTCGGTGATTTTGTTGACCTGATTTTTCTCTAGATTAGGCAGAGCTAAATCTTCAAAGAGAATATCAAGATACTCATCTTTTGAAATTTGGAAGGTAAATTCATCTTGGCCTTCGCCATCAGGGCTTGCATCGCCTTGGCCAGAACCACCACCTTGACCGCCACCTTTAGGGCGCTCAATTTTGTCGCCAGTGATGAACTGATCATTACCAGGGTGGACACGTTCTCTTACGCCGCCTTGACCTTGGTGAAAGCTTGGCTCTTTGATGTCTTTATGAGGAATAGTAACGTCTTCACCAGTTTCAGTATTGGTGATTGAACGTCGGTTGACTGCATCGGCCACAGATTCTTTGATTTGCTCTTTATGGCGTCGTAAGAATCGCTGTCTATTTACAGCACTCTTATTCTTGCCATTGAGCCTCCGATCGATAAATTGTGCCATAAGAACTCCCTCTCAGCTGATGTCACGATCCTACTTTTTATTAGTGTATAAGAGTTATTAGGATATAAGAGTTATTGGTTTGTACGAGCTGCTCACGTGAGCAGCTCAATACAGTTTGGTTTATGAGGATTTACGAACTCTTAGATACCACTCAGATAGCAGTCTAACTTGTTTCTCGGTGTAGCCTTTTTCCATCATACGAGCAACGAAGTCGTCGTGTTTTTTCTGATCATCCGTTGAGGTCTTAGCATTGAACGAAATAACAGGAAGCAGTTCTTCGGTGTTAGAGAACATTTTCTTCTCAATCACAGTGCGCAGTTTCTCGTAGCTGGTCCAAACTGGGTTTTGACCGTTATTGTTCGCCTTGGCACGAAGCACAAAGTTAACAATCTCATTTCGGAAGTCTTTAGGGTTACTGATACCGGCTGTTTTCTCTATTTTCTCTAGCTCACCATTTAGAGATGCACGGTCAAATAGCTGGCCTGTTTCTGGATCGCGGTACTCTTGGTCTTGAATCCAGAAGTCTGCGTAGGTTACATAGCGGTCGAAGATATTCTGACCGTACTCAGAGTAAGACTCTAGGTAAGCAGTTTGAATCTCTTTACCGATGAACTCTACGTAACGTGGCACTAGGTATCCCTTCAAGAACTCTAGATATTTCTCAGCGGTCTCTTGAGGGAATTGCTCACGTTCGATTTGCTGCTCAATAACGTAGAACAGGTGCACTGGGTTTGCGGCCACTTCGGCTTGGTCGAAGTTGAATACTCGAGACAGAATCTTAAAGGCGAAACGCGTTGATAGCCCAGACATTCCTTCGTCAACACCCGCATAATCTCGGTACTCTTGGTAGCTCTTCGCTTTTGGATCGGTGTCTTTTAGAGTCTCACCATCGTAAACCCGCATTTTTGAGAACAGAGACGAGTTCTCAGGCTCTTTCAGTCTAGATAAGATACTGAATTGCGATAGCAGATCGAGTGTGCTTGGCGAACAAGGGGCTTTGGATAGCTCACTGTGCTCAAGCAGTTTTTGGTAGATCTTAACTTCTTCAGAGACGCGCAGACAGTAAGGGACTTTTACAATGTACACACGGTCGAGGAAGGCTTCGTTGTTTTTGTTGTTACGGAAGGTCTGCCACTCGGATTCGTTCGAGTGAGCCAGAATCATGCCGTCAAATGGCAGTGCAGAAAGCCCTTCGGTACCGTTGAAGTTACCTTCTTGTGTGGCCGTTAGTAGTGGGTGTAATACCTTGATTGGCGCTTTAAACATCTCCACGAATTCCATAACACCTTGGTTAGCTTTACATAGCGCACCAGAGTAGCTGTAGGCATCAGGATCATCTTGAGAGAAGTGCTCAAGTTTACGAATATCTACTTTACCAACAAGAGATGAGATATCTTGGTTGTTTTCATCACCAGGCTCTGTTTTCGCGATCGCAACTTGATCGAGGATAGAAGGGCGCAGTTTGATGACTTTGAATTTGGAAATATCACCGCCAAAATCGTGTAGACGTTTCGCTGCCCACGGAGACATAATTGAGCGAAGATAGCGTTTCTCAATGCCATATTCGTTCTTCAATAAGTCGCCGTCTTCGTTAACGTCGAATAGACAGAATGGGTGATCGTTTACTGGGCTTCGTTCACCGTCAGCAGACAATACATAGATTGGTAGTTTCTGCATCAGGGCTTTGAGTTTTTCAGCGAGAGAAGATTTACCACCGCCCACAGGGCCAAGTAGGTAAAGGATTTGTTTACGTTCTTCTAAACCTTGCGCAGCATGTTTTAAGTAAGAAACAATCTGTTCAATCGCATCTTCCATACCGTAGAAATCTTTAAATTCGCTGTAGCGTGAGATGACACGGTTCGAGAAAATACGACTCAGTTGAGGGTCTTGAGCAGTGTCAATAACCTCTGGTTCGCCAATGGCTAGTAATAAGCGCTCGGCAGCATTAGCGTAAGCACTTTTATCGTCTTTACACAGCCCTAAGAACTCCTGCAATGTCAGCTCTTCTTCCTTGGCTGCTTCATAACGTGATTGATAGTGGTCAAAGATACTCATAGTCACATTCCCCTTGTTAACCAGTCAAAACTGACGAGCGATTGAAAAATAGGCTCTCCCTACATTTTAAGGTTAGACCCGCTTCCACAATTTTGCTTAACAATTATGTATTTATTTACAATTTTGCGTGTGAAAAACGTGGCGAGCGCAATAGGCAACTTGAGGCGCGTAGAATCAAATTATTTTACATTCGAGGGGATCTGGCCGTTTGTTTTGAGATTTTAGGTTGCTTAATAATACCCGTGCTGGATTTATGTATGTTAGATACATAGCCGAGCCTTATTGATAATCTTGCATGATGAACGGTCTAATGCGCTTGGCTATCAGAAAATAACAAGAGAATGTGAGAATGGTTTATCAAAAAAGTCGTTATTGATTCTCATTATGTTTGAAATGGTAAATTGATACTCTAGAAGGTTACTGCGTTATTTGACGCTGCTTGCGTTTTCTAGTTCAAGTGATTCGAATAAAAAAAGGGTTACTCATGATGAGTAACCCTTTTTCTTGAAACTTTTTAAAAGTTATCGCTGATCTATTAACGAATTAAGCGCTAAAGATTTGAGATAGCTCTGTCGCACATAGGTGGTACTGACGAGGGCAGTTGCGCCATGTTGTTAGCATGCGACGGTACTTCTCTAGCATTGGCATCTGGCTATTGAAGTGGTGATCGGCTTTGTCGAATTGAGGGTAAAGACCTTCAGAATCAACAAGGAAACGCACGTAGTGTACGATCTGCGCTTCAGAAGCGATATCAAAACCTAAGAACTGCAGGCGACGTTGGTCTACTTCAGCACGCTCTTGCTCTGCAAGCATTTTGTTCGACTCTTGCATTGCATGGTACATCTCCATGATGTCGATAATTTCGCGACATTCTGCTTCAGTCAAACAACCAAACTCTTTGTTAAGCTCACGCATTTGGAGTTCGTAACCACGTTCTACAATCGTTTGTAGACGTTGGTATTTAGCGGAGTTCTCAGGATCCATTTGAGACATTAGGTAGTATTGATTTGATAGAATTAGACGCTGAGCATTGGTCATTTCCATGGGAGGAGCCTCACTAAAAAACTAAATGTTGTATTCTTTTGTTGCAGTAAGAGTAACAGCATTCCTACGAGTGGAAACATGATCTCAACACGGATTTAATATGATTTTTTGAATTGATAAACAAAAGTTGTAAAGAAAAGTGAAAGGATTGTTTGGCTCGAAAAGAAAACGCCCCAATCGAAATTGAGGCGCTTGAAATCACTATGAACGTCAGTCTAGATTAGTATTTTACGTTTGAATGGTACTGGCTAAGAACAGCAACAATCTCGTCCATTTTCTCTTTGCTTGGCGGGTTTGTACCTTCAAGAGGGTAGTCAAAACCAAGTGCTTCCCACTTATGTGCACCAAGCTTATGGTATGGAAGCAGTTCTACTTTCTCGATGTTATCCATGTCTTTGATGAATTCGCCTAGCAGATGAGCATCTTCAGGTGTGTCCGTGTAGCCAGGGACAATCACATAACGAATCCACGTCTTCTTACCGATTTTGTGTAAGTAGCGTGCGAAATCCAGAGTACGTCTGTTTGATACACCAATGAAATCGTGGTGAATCTCATCTCGCATGTGCTTAAGATCCAACATAACTAGATCTGAGGCTTCTAGGACTTCATCAACCACTTCAGTGTGCTTACGAATGTAGCCATTAGTATCAAGACAAGTGTGGATGCCTTCAGCTTGAGCTGCGCGGAAAAAGTCACGAACAAACTCAGGTTGTAGCATCGCTTCACCACCAGAACAGGTGATACCACCGCCCGATGCTTTCATGAAATGACGGTATGATTTTGCTTCGTTGATGATCTCTTCGACCGTTACTTCCTTTCCGTCATGAAGATCCCATGTATCACGGTTATGACAGTACATACAGCGCATTAAGCAGCCTTGAAGAAACACAATAAAGCGGATACCAGGGCCATCGACAGTACCACAAGATTCGAATGAGTGAATGCGACCAGTTGTAGACATGAGCTATTCTCGTAGAGGAATTTATACCGTTTATTTTATTACAAAAACGGTACATAAAATAGGGTCAAATGGTAACGAGACCTTTAAAAATAAAGGCAACCACCTGTGAAGATGATTGCCTTTATTAAACTTGAAAAGTAAAGGACGAAAGCCCTTACTGGTGGCTAGAAGAAAGCAAACATTGTGATACCGCCAGTGGTGTACACTGACTCTTTCGCTTCTTCGTAATCCGGTGTTTTTGCGGTTAGCGCTAAAGAGGCACCAACGTATCGGTTATACCAAGCGACACCCAATACAGCAGTTGCTTGAATGTTCTCTAAAGTCACATCGTAGATCGCTGGATCTTCGTTGTTTTTATTAGCGTACTCATCAACACCTGAGCGATCGCCTTCGATAGTCAGGTCGTTGAATCGGTAGCGACCTTCGAGGCCTGCATAGGTAAACCAACCAGCGTTTGATGCGCCGATCATGCCCGGTTTGAATGGGTTTTCTGTGGTGATGTTAGCTGCACCAAAGTTACCGCCTAAGTCTGTACCCCAACGAAACATGAAGCCCGTTGAAATGTCACTTCTAAAGTTACCGACGTTGATTTCAGAAACGTTAGAGATTTCGTAGTCAGTATTCGCAAGAGCTTGATTACGCATTAGGTTGAAATGGCTTAGGTAACCAACGCTTCCCGCCCATTCATCATCGACTTGGTATTCCCAACCCATCGGCTCATCCGACTTAGTGATTGAGTGAACCAGCTTTTGAGCATCTTCAGACAGTGCACGTTCGCCCGTAGTACCAAACGTGATATTAAAACGCTGGGCTTGCTGTGGGTTTAAGCTGATGTAATTGAATTCAGTGTGAAGGTAACCTGCGTATGGGCGATCATTAGGCGATGGCGTTTCTAACTCAATGTCAGAAGGCGTATACATCTTGTGGCCAATGGTGATTTCCCACTTGTCTAGAGAGCTTGCGCCCCAGTAGGAAAGACTCAATGGTTTTACCCAGTTATATGGCGTAATACTTGATGATGTGTAACCCAGAAATAAGCCGTTGGTATAGTCTTGGTCGACACCAAAAATACCATCATTATCTAAAGCAAAAGTTAACGTAGAACGCTCAGAGGCTAAAGATGAGAAAGAGAGAAGAATCAGGGGTAAACAACGCAGGTATTTCATGGAGCAGTTACTCTTAAATTATGAACCGCGATATTACCGTAATTTGACAGAATTTGTGGAAAAAAAGTGAATGGCAGGGTGCTTTTTTGCTCAACCTAACATTTCGCGGGATAGGTGAGTGTAGTGCGATTTATTTCAGATATAAAAAAGCCCCGCACATTGGCGAGGCTAATATTATTTACTGTCTATTGAGCGTGAGCTTATAGAGACTCAGTAAATGTACGTGCGATTACGTCAGCTTGTTGCTCTGCAGTTAGAGAGTTAAAGCGAACAGCGTAACCAGATACACGGATTGTTAGCTGAGGGTATTTCTCAGGGTGCTTAACTGCGTCTTCAAGAGTTTCGCGGTTAAGAACGTTAACGTTAAGGTGTTGACCACCTTCAATGCCAGCTTCGTGGTGGAAGTAACCATCCATTAGGCCTGCAAGGTTAGCACGTTGGCTGTCTTGTTCTTTACCTAGTGCGTTTGGCACGATAGAGAACGTGTAAGAGATACCATCTTGTGCGTCAGCAAACGGTAGTTTACCTACAGACGTTAGTGAAGCTACAGCGCCTTTCTCATCACGACCGTGCATTGGGTTTGCACCAGGAGCGAAAGGAGCGCCAGCACGACGACCGTCTGGAGTGTTACCTGTTTTCTTACCGTAAACCACGTTAGACGTGATAGTAAGAACTGACTGTGTAGGGATAGAGTTACGGTAAGTCTTAAGCTTACGGATCTTGTTCATGAACGTAGAAACTAGTTCACAAGCAATATCATCTACACGAGAGTCGTTATTACCGTATTTAGGGTAATCGCCTTCAATTTCGAAGTCAGTTGCAATGCCATCTTCGTCGCGGATTGGTTTAACAGTCGCGAACTTGATTGCAGACAGTGAGTCAGCTGCAACAGATAGACCAGCAATACCACAAGCCATTGTACGACGAACGTCACGGTCATGAAGAGCCATTAGAGACGCTTCGTAGCTGTACTTGTCGTGCATGTAGTGAATGCTGTTTAGTGCAGTCACGTATTGCTTAGCTAGCCAGTCCATGAAGTGATCTAGACGGTCCATTACTTTATCGTAATCAAGAACAGCGTCAGTCATTGGAGCTTCTTTAGGACCAACTTGCATCTTAAGTTTTTCGTCCACACCGCCGTTGATTGCGTAAAGCATTGTTTTCGCAAGGTTAGCACGAGCACCGAAGAACTGCATTTGCTTACCAACGATCATTGGAGATACACAACAAGCGATAGCGTAATCATCAGACTCAAGGTCAGGACGCATTAGGTCATCATTTTCGTACTGGATAGAAGAAGTATCGATAGATACCTTCGCACAGAAACGTTTGAAGCCGTCAGGTAGTTGCTCAGACCAAAGAACAGTGATGTTTGGCTCTGGAGAAGGACCCATAGTGTATAGAGAGTTTAGGAAACGGAAGTTCGAACGCGTTACTAACGTACGACCGTCGATACCCATACCACCCATAGACTCTGTTGCCCAGATTGGGTCGCCAGAGAATAGCTCATCGTACTCAGGAGTACGTAGGAAACGAACCATACGCAGCTTCATTACGAAGTGGTCGATCATTTCTTGTGCTTGGTCTTCTGTGATTTTGCCAGCAGCGATATCACGCTCGATGTAGATGTCTAGGAAAGTCGAAGTACGACCTAGAGACATTGCAGCACCGTTTTGAGATTTAACAGCAGCTAGGTAGCCGAAGTAAGTCCACTGGATAGCTTCTTGAGCAGTTTGAGCTGGCTCAGAGATATCGAAACCGTATTTCTCAGCCATTTGCTTGATTTGACCTAGAGCACGATGTTGCTCAGAAATCTCTTCACGCAGTTGCATTGTTTCTGCTAGGTTTTCACCGTTTTCGAATTGCTCTTGAAGAGAAGCAAACTGAGCTTGCTTGTCTTTCATTAGGAAGTCGATACCGTAAAGTGCAACACGACGGTAGTCACCAATGATACGACCACGGCCGTAAGCATCAGGAAGACCAGTCAGAACACCAGACTTACGACATTTTAGGATATCAGGAGTATAGATATCGAAAACGCCAGCGTTGTGTGTTTTACGGTATTCTGAGTAGATTTTTGAAACCATTGGGTCAAGAGTTTCACCGTATGCTTTACAAGAACCTTCAACCATACGTACACCACCGTTAGGGATGATTGCACGTTTTAGTGGCTTCTCAGTTTGTAGACCAACGATAGTCTCAAGATCTTTCTCGATGTAACCTGCATCGTGAGCAGTAATGGTAGAGATAACAGAAGTATCGAAGTCTACAGGTGCTTTAGTTGCGTTTTCCTGTTTGATACCTTCCATTACCGAAGACCAAAGCTTGTTAGTTGCTTCAGTACCCTCAGAAACTAGGAAAGACTCGTCGCCTTCATACGGCGTGTAGTTCTTTTGAATGAAATCACGAACGTTTACTTCGCTTTGCCACTCACCTGCAGCAAAATCTTCCCAAGCTTTAGCAAATTGCTCTGCCATGACATACCTACCTTTTTAGTAGAAAAAATACGTACATTAACACTGTTGAGCCAGCGCCCCTCGTAAGGGTAGTACACTCTTATTAATAACAATATATATGAGCATATAAGCATCATATGGTTATATATATTGTCACTACCTTTTATATGTTGTCTTTACTCTATGTATTCAAGACTACGCTAAAAAATTTCTGCAAACCTTAAACTAAATCAATAAATGCCAAAAAAAGTTGAAAAAATTTGAGTGGCAGGGGTTGCCACCCAAACTTTTTTTTAATCCCAATACTACTTTTGTGTAGTAAGGACTATTATAGCCAAGCTTTTAGACCATACTGACCTTCTAGCATACCAACTGCAAGCATTGCCACTAGACAGATAACTAAAACGCCAACAGGGATAACAATCTTATCTACAAATGATAGACGCTTTGCACGCTCTTTATCACCAATTAGACCATTATTATCAAGAAGCATAGTTAGTGCCCATGCTAATACTGGGTTAACAACCGCTGAACCAAAGATACAGATACCAGCCGCTTGAGAATCTTTTGAATCCTTAACCATTTGCATACCTGCTTCAAGTAGAGGTAGAGATACACCTACAAGTAGCGCAACACGCATCACTGGTGGCCAGACTGCTACGTCCATCGGGAAACCAAGAATCGCAACAATAATACATAGAGAACCAAGCAAGATTGCGCCGCCAGGGATTGGACGTTTCGCGATTGCTGCTGGGATCATGTAAGTACCCCAAGAAGATGTGATGTTACCACCACCTACTGCAGTACCGACCATTTGACGAACAGAACACATCGTCATTGTGTCATCTACGTCCATCAGAACTTTTTCAGAACGTTTAGGGTAGTTCAGCTCTTGGAAGATACGGTGACCTAGGAAGTCTGGTGACCACATTGCTACTGCAAGAATAGCGAACGGTAGCGAAGCGATGAAGTGCTCAACATTTGGCAAGCCAAGCATCCAACCTTCAGAAGTCGAACCCCACCAGTAAACTGGGTTTAGGTTTGGAATGCCCATTTCAGTTTCGAACACGATATCGAAACCAGCGCCTAATGCTAATGCAATAGCAAGGCCTGTAAACGCACAAACTGGAATAGCTAACCAACGCTTGTTCACTTTTGCTAAGAAAGCGTAGATAGCAATAGTAATAGCAAGAACGATAAGACCCACGTAACCCATGCTACCCGCTTCAACAGTAGAAGATTGAAGACCAACCGCCCATGCTTGAATTGAGTTGATTTGGCTCATGGTACCGGTTAAGCCTAAGAATATGAGCAAGCCACCTGCTGTACCTTCAGAAGTTAGGTTAACAAGTTTAGATCCGCCTTTTAGGAAACTTAGGATGAGACCGAACACACCGATCAGGATGGCCAATGCAAGAGGGTGAGCACCAGCGAGAGCGATGGTACCGATAAGAGGGATCATTGGGCCGTGGTTGCCGGCAAGGTTTGCTTTAGGGTTAAAGAAACCAGAAGCAAGGATACAAAACAGTAGTGCAGGAATAAGCATTTCTACACGAGCGACTTCAATTGCGAAGTCTTTACCTAGGTTTACGTGATCCCAAGCTTGAGTTAGGCCATCAGCCCACGACATCATTACTGCAGAGTACATCGCAATGATACCAATAGTACCAGCAAGTGCAGGAACAAGATCTTCAAGTTCAAAGCGGAAGTCACGACCTGGAAGGTTTAAACCGAAGCGGCGAGGCTTCATGATTTGAAGTTCGTGATCTAGATAATCTGAGCGGCTCTCAAATTCAGAAGCAGGACGGTGTAGCTCTTTATAGCTTTTCTCTTCTACTTCAGAGTTCGCATTATTGACAACGTCTGACATAGATTCCTCATATTTTTTGTTAGTAATTCTAAAATTGAATTCTATAAGTTCGCGTAATTGCGTAATTGCGTTATTTCTTAGTTATAACTCATTAACATTATGTTGCACGGTTTTGCTGTGCTTTATGCAGCTAAGTTAAAAGAAATGTTTGGCATTTTTAATGCCTTATTCTTTGCTGAGGAGTCTAACAAGCTTACCCTTTAGGGTGATTGATCTTGATCACTTTATGAGTATATGTGAAAGAAAGCTACAAAACGCAGCGATTCATTAACTTCCCATTGATGAATCGTGTAATTAGTTTTCACAAATTGACGTTTACCTATCTTCTTCGAGCCTTTGTCGTCATGGCTCGAGTTCAATACTCAATTCTTACTGAGTTATTTCACTATTACTTGCTTCCCAACTGTTCCGAGTGAAATGCTTACAATGTAATAACCTTAAAATAATTGTGCCTTACGGTGTGTATGTAGTGTTGAGCGTGCAGATTATATTTTGCAGATCTCGGCGTATCTAAGTTCACAAAACTTGTTTTTCTTGTGAGACATCAAGCTACGTGAATCTCATTTTGATTAACTTTATTTAAACAATGTAAGGGGTGTAATTGCAGCTTATTGATAGAACTCATTCATTAAATTGAGGCGAAAACGCTACCTTTTGCATAATAAGTCAGAGTGAATCGCTATTTATTCCAATTTATCAGGTTAATAATTTGTTGCATGTTGTTTCGTGTGGTGCTAGTTTGTATCGCATGAAAAGGTCGGAGTACCTTGCATTTTCACAAACTTGGGAGAGAAAGCGCATGAAAGATGTACCAGCGCTGGACATAAAGGATCTACACAAAACGTTTGGTCAAAATGAAGTTTTAAAGGGAATTTCACTTTCTGCGCATAAAGGCGATGTTGTATCGATTATCGGATCTTCAGGGTCGGGTAAAAGTACTTTCCTTAGATGTATCAACCTTTTAGAGACACCAACTGCAGGCGAGATTTGGGTTAATGGCGAATTAATTCAAATGAAAAACAACCGCCAAGGCGTATCTGTTCCTGCCAACGAAAAACAAGTACAGCGTATCCGTTCACGCTTAGCGATGGTTTTTCAAGGCTTCAATCTTTGGTCTCACCTGACCGTTCTCGAAAATGTTATCGAAGCACCCGTTCACGTATTAGGTGTACCTAAAGCTCAAGCGATTGAAAATGCAGAACTACTACTTAAAAAAGTAGGCTTGTATGAGCGCAAAGATTACTACCCAGGTCATTTATCCGGTGGACAACAACAACGAGCGGCAATTGCTCGAGCGTTAGCGGTTGATCCGGAAGTGATGCTGTTTGATGAGCCAACATCAGCACTTGACCCTGAGTTAGTAGGGGAAGTACTCGGTGTAATGCGAGATCTAGCAGAAGAAGGAAGAACCATGCTTGTGGTAACACATGAAATGGCTTTTGCTCGTGACGTATCAAACCATGTGATGTTCCTGCACCAAGGTCTAGTGGAAGAACAGGGCGATCCAGCTAAACTGTTTACGGAACCTGAATCTGAACGTTTACAACAATTTATCTCATCGATTTATTAATCAGAATTGAAACGCCGTTGCCAACGGTAAACAGCGACGGTGTGAACAATAAAACACAACAAGTAAGTTAATAAGCAACAACAAACACAATATTAAAACTAGCAAAACATAAAAACCTAAATCACAGGAGTAGGGATATGAAAAAGTGGTTATTAGTCGCGGCACTTGCTGCAACTGCTGCAACGGGCGTAGCTCAAGCAAAAGAATGGAAAACAGTACGCTTTGGTATTGAAGGTGCTTACCCTCCATTTAGCTGGACAGAAGCTGACGGGTCACTGAAAGGCTTCGATGTCGATATGGCTAACGCACTTTGTACTGAAATGCAGGTGCAGTGTAAGATCGTTGCACAAGACTGGGATGGTATCATTCCTTCTCTACTTGCTCGTAAATATGATGCGATCATCGCGGCAATGTCTATCACGGAAGAGCGTAAGAAAAAAATCGACTTCACTGGTAAATACGCACTTATCCCAAACAAGTTCATCGCTAAGAAAGGTGCAGGCCTTAACTTTGATGATCTAAGCGGTCAAAAGATTGCAGTTCAACGTGCAACAACTCACGATAAATACCTAACAGACAACTACGGCGATACAGTAGAGATCGTTCGTTACGGTTCATTCGACGAAGCTTACCTTGATCTAGCAAACGGTCGTGTTGCTGCTGTACTAGGTGATGCATCTGCTCTAGAAGAAGGCGTGCTGAACAAAGCTGGTGGTGAAGACTACGAGTTTGTTGGCCCCTCTCTAACGGATCCTAAGTGGTTCGGTGAAGGTATGGGTATTGCTGTTCGTAAGCAAGACAAAGATCTGACTAAGCAATTAGATGCGGCAATCCTTTCACTACGTGAAAAAGGCATCTACCAAGATATCGCGGCTAAATACTTCAACTACGACGTATACGGTCAGTAATCTTTAGCGTCAATTCTTAAGGGAGAGGTTCTCCTCTCCCTGTCTTACCAACTTTTTCGCAGTTCTGTTGGAATCCATTATGTTTGATTTACAAGGATATGAAGCGTCGATCCTGAAAGGGGCGGTGCTCACAATCGAAGTTGCCTTGCTGTCGCTAATTTTAGCTATGGTTCTTGGTATGCTAGGTGCCTTAGCAAAACTCGCGCCTTATCGCTGGGCTCGTGCTATTGCAACCCTCTACACAACCGTCATTCGAGGCATTCCAGATCTCGTACTGATGATGCTGATTTTCTTTGGTGGACAAATCCTTTTAAACAACAGTTTGTATTCCATCAACGAGTGGCTCAACGAGTGGTTTGCATCCAGTGATCCTAACCACGAATGGACCGCTTACTTACCTGATTATATTGATGTCAGCCCATTTGTTGCTGGTGTCTTAACCATAGGCTTTATTTTCGGTGCCTATATGGCAGAAACGTTCCGTGGTGCCATCATGGCTGTCGACAGCGGTGAAATGGAAGCGGCAAAAGCTTATGGTATGAGCCCTGTAAAGGCGTTTCACCGCATACTGCTACCGCAGATGATTCGTCACGCATTACCGGGTTTTGGGAATAACTGGCTGGTATTACTTAAAACCACTGCGCTGGTTTCGATTATTGGCCTAGAAGACATGGTACGTGTTAGTGCACTGGCGGCGGGTTCAACCAAAATGCCATTCACTTTCTACATGACTGTGGCGATTATCTTCTTATTCTTCACCAGTGTTTCAACGGGCTTACTTAAGCTGGTTGAACGTAAATTCAGTATCCACGCGAGGTAGTTATGGACTTTTCATTGATAATTGAAAGCCTGCCGATTTACCTTGGTGGTTTATGGACAACGGCTTGGATGGTTTGCGTTGCTTTGATCATTGGCTTATTCGTCGCCATACCACTAGCTATCGCTCGTAACAGTCCAAATATGCTGATTAATGCTCCGGCTTGGTCATTCATCTATTTCTTCCGTGGTACGCCATTACTGGTTCAGCTGTACCTGATTTACTACGGTATGGACCAATTCTTCCCAGTGAAAGACACATTATGGGAAAACGCATGGTTCTGTGCTTTGGTGGCATTCATTCTTAACACGTCAGCTTATACCGCAGAGATCATTCGTGGTGCGATTAACGGCTTACCTAAAGGTGAAGTCGAAGCAGCAAAAGCTTACGGCATGAGTACACCGAAGACTTACCGTCGTATCATTTTACCAAGTGCTCTGCGTCGCGCATTGCCGGCTTACAGTAACGAAGTCATCTTCATGCTTCACGGCTCTGCGGTAGCGGGTATCGTAACCATTATGGACTTAACCGGTGCTGCACGTTTGGTTAACTCACGTTACTACGCTCCATTCGAGTCTTTCCTAACGGCAGGGCTGTTCTACATGGCGTTAACGTTCATCATCATCGCGATTTTCAAATTCGCAGAGAAACGTTTCCTTGCTTACCTAAGACCACTTAGCTAATTGCACGGTATTCACACAGTTAACAAAACGGCGCTCATTGAGCGCCGTTCTTATTTAGGGTTTGTATAGGAATTAGTTGAGTAGCTCTTTGAAGCAAAAAGGACTTATTACACAAGCAATAAGTCCTTTAACTTTGTTTCTGATTTACTAGTTCAAAAAGCAATTAAACTTCATTAACGCCAATGAAATCACCATCAAAGGATGCATCAGTGTAGATGATGACTTCTTTGCCTCCTTTGGTGAAGCTATAAGCGGTAATCGTTTCAGTTCCATCGAGTCCAAGTTTATCTTGCATATCTTGGTCTAGCGTCACTGATGTTGCGGTTTGGTATTGGAATCCTTGAAGATGACTAGCGTCGATATCTTCAATTCCTAAAGCAAAGAATTCAGCAACTTGGTCGTCGTTCTTTGCTCTATTACCATCAAGGTCATGGTTTTGATTGAAGGTTTTACCTAGAGAAATAGTCAGTTTGTCATTAGCTGAGTCTCCCCCTATGACTGCTTCAAACCCATTGATGTTTGACCCCTTCGACATGTCGATATCGACACCACCAGGGTCATTGGCGACCAGTACATCGAACCCTTTACCACCATGGATCAAGGCGTCGTCAGCATCATAAATAACGGTGTCATTACCTGAGCCAGCTTTTATAATGTCGCTGCCTTCACCACCATCGATAATGTCATCCCCTTTACCGCCTTTTAAGGTATCTTCGCCTTCGCCGCCGGCAAGAACATCATCACCTTTGCCGCCTTTTAAGACATCGTCACCACTACCTCCAATCAGTGTATCGTCGCCTTTACCACCTTTAATTAGGTCGTTGTCTGCGCCGCCATCTAACCAATCATCACCTTTACCTCCGAGTAGTGTTTCTACGTCAGCTTCTAGCTCAACAGTGGTAACTACATCATCAAAGTCACTGTCACCACTGCCTGGATTGTCATTAAAGTGTTGGTTACCTTCACCAGCAACACCGCTATAGCCCGGAGGTGTATCAACCTGCAGATTGAAAACAACAGATTGAAGGTTATCTCCGGCTACGACAGAGATATCTTGGTCGGTGTTGGATTGAGTTTGTACTGATGAATCATTTTGGAGGTCTTCAACATTGAAAGAAAGACTGCTGCCGTCGGTCACGCCTTTATCACCGCCGTCGGGGACAATAAAGAAGCCAAGCGTTTCAATACTGTCGTCGACAGAGACTTCAAAGCTTGGTTTCTCTTGACCCGCATTATCTAGTGCTGCGTGAACATCTCCCCACACAACGTCTATATTTACACCGCCTTGATCGTCGACAGTATAATAACCATATGAGTTATTGTAGCCTGCCTCTGAGCTTTCCAAAGTGATTGAGAGAGTTCCTGAGTAATCATTGAGAGAGTAAGTACCGTCGTCATTTAAGACGAGTGAGCCATTGCTGTTGTGACCGCCCAGAATAACATCATTGCCGTGACCACCAACGAGGTAATCTGTACCATCACCACTCAACTCTAAAGAGTCGATAGAGGTAACGAAGTAATCACTGGAATCATCAGCGGTATTGTTACTATTTTTATCGAAGGCTTCACCTACAGCAGTGAATTGGATTTCATCAAATGCTTTAAAACCTGTATCTACAGGTGAAATGATAAGAAAACCGTTGTTGTTTGATGTACTTTCAGAAAAGTCATCTTTCACTAAATCGTTAGCAGTAAAGTCGCCTTCAGCAACAAGAATACCTTCACGATAAGCAGCCCAATGTCCTGTTTCATGGACTCCGCTCCCTCCTTCATTTAGGTACAAATTGGAGATGCCGACTTTCGCTGCCATGGTATGTTCATCAACGGAAACCGACAACATTTCAGATCCGTTTGTTGTTCCGTCTGGGTTATATGAGAGTCCTATCTGAGCACTCACACCACTTTGAGCTAAACCAACTACACCATAACCCGTGCCACCAGAGCTCACTCCTCCATTAGATTCGGAGACGTCAGCTTCGCTGCCATCTGGGGCATAAGCTGAAAGGTTATCGTTGTCGAGCGCGACATTATTACTGTCTTCGTCACTGTAGGTATTGTCAAAATCTAGGAAAAATTCGCCTTGCTGTTCATCGTAATAGAGAGGATTAAAGTTATCGCCGATAATGATGTCGTCGCCTTTACCGCCACGGATCAAATCGTCTCCGGAAACGGAAGTTTCATCCCAATTACCATTTGTGTCACGAGGTGTACCATCACCAACTAAGAAGTCGTTAGCCTCGTATTGATACATTTCAACATTAGCGATGAGAGCACCGTAAGTATCTTCGCTAGTATCTGTTTCTGTGGCTCTGAAAGAAAGGGTGTGGTCTCCAGGTGTCAAATCAACGTTGAGTTTTGCGGTGTACCATTGATGCTCATTACCGATTCCGTTGTTATCGAATTCGGCCACAACCTCACCATCAATTAGAACTTGAAAAGGGCTAGTATCAGTTTCACTGCCTTTATGTCTATTAGCGTATTCAAAAGTTAACTGGAATGTACCACCACGGCCAATTGCGTCGGGCTCAACAGTGAAGACGGTAGAAGCTGTCGTATTCGTTTGGTCGCTGCCAATGCCATTATGGTTATGAGAATCAAGTTCAAGTACATTGCTGGTAGGGTGGTCGCCGGATGGAGCGCCACCAACACTCTGAAACTGAACTTCCATTAATCCTTCGGGGGTGGCATCGACGCCATCGTTGTCGTTGTCTGCTTCCCAGCCGTTAAATGAAGAGTAGGTTCCCCAACTTCCACCTAAGCCAGGCCCTCCAGCACTAGTATCTGATTGATCAACTTGAAAATTACCATTGGTGATTAGATTGTCCCCAGCGACCTTGGCTCCTCTGTCGCCGTAGATCACATCATTGTTACCACCACCTTCAACGTAATCATTACCAGAACCAGCCACAATGACATCATCGACATTATTCACGATGTCGGAGTCTCGGGCTCGAATAGATTCAGGCATACTTAATGTGCCTGATTCATCTTTTGCGTTGATAGAGTGATTCCATGATTCAACAACGTCATTGCCGTCACCAGCTAAAATCGCATCTGAACCGCGGCCAGAGGCTATAAAATCATCACCGTCTTTGGCTTTGACAATATCGTCTCCTTTCCCTGCTCTAATGGCATTGTCACTGGTGTCTCCAAGAATAATAGGGTTGTCGTTACCGTTTTGGGACTGGTCTTGACTTGGAACAGCAACCTTATTTCCGGCCTCTTGGGCTAATGTTCCAGTTACATTATTTGTTAATTGAATAGCCATTGCTATCATCCTCTGATATATCGGTTTGATATAAGAGGCAGCCCAGCCATCTCGGCTTCATCCCTGAGATCTGGAGCTTTCCGTCCTCACCTCACGATGAGTTTGGCTTTATCTTCTTTGTGCGCTTGGTTAAATTTCTCTCATTGCCTTATAGGCGCTCACAGAGAGTGGGTTGAGTAGATACTCGAGCGGTGTTTGTTGCTCAAGTAATATCATCACTTCTGCGGGCATGCCCGGGTACAATGAGATGTTTTCTAATGCTTCTAGCTCAGACTTATCTAACGATACTCTCGCTAAGTAAGCAGAAGATCCTGTGGCTTGATCGCTAATGCGGTCAGCCGAAATATGGACTAACTTTCCACGAATCGGTGGTGTTTTACGGAAACTGTATGCGGTCAGTCTTACTTGGGTATCCAACCCAATTCGTAAGGCTTCAATGTCTTCTGGCTTGACTAACGCTTCTACAATCAACTCGTCATTTTGCGGAACCAATTCCATTAAGGTTTCACCGGGTGGAACAATGGCATTTTCGGAGACCACATTAAGTCCAACCACCACACCACTTTGAGGTGCTCTTATTTCAACCCGGGTAAGAATATCTTGAGCATTGACCATAGCTTCTCTGGTTTCATTCAGCTTTCGTTCTAAATCTTGTATCTCTTCGCCGAGCGTTTTGGCGTAAGTATAATCCGCGTTGATCAGCTCTAATTTCGCTTCGGCGATGGTGCGCTTGGCGTGTCCGATTCTAGCTTTGAGGTCAGCAACGTTACCTTGTAATTGAGAGCGTTCTCGCTGTAAATCCAATAAGCGAGATTTGGATGTGTTACCGGAAACAAGCAAATCTTGGTGCATTTGTACCTGTTCTTCTAAATACTTCAGGCTTCGATTTCCGGCTAAGAATCGTTGTTGGAAGCCTTGCAGATCAAGTTTTGATTGCTCGACTTTTTGCTGTAACACATCGGATTCACCGGATTTTAACGATTGTCTTTTGCTGAAAAGTTTACTCTGCGTATCAAGTAAGCTTGATACGTTTGGGTCACTCATAAGGGAGAGTAATCTCATATCAAATTGAATTTCTTGATGACTCGCTAACTCTGATTGTAAGCGGTTCAGCCGCGCTAAATCACTTTGCCACTGAGCTCTTAGCCTTAGAAGCGATGCTTGAGCTTGTGTGTGACTTAACGTGATGAGCAGTTCGTCTTTTTGAACATGGTCGCCGTCAGAAACATGGACGATTTCTACAATCCCGCCTTCTAAGTGCTGAATGGGTTTTCGCTTTGATTCTACGATAATCACGCCTGGCGCAATGGCAGCAGAAGAAAGCGGGGCTAGGTATGCCCAAGCAGCAAAGCCACCAAGAGTAGTCACAAGAACTAACCAGATGAACACCTGTATTTTGAATGTAGAAAAGATCAGTTTTCTACCATCGTCGAAGTGAATACCTTTATCGTCATGATGAATACTAGCCATTCGACACCTCCGAGGAAGCGACATTGAAGAGCGACCGGACAACTTTACTCGCTTCGCCTGCTTGCGTTATCTGGCCGTTTTTCAATTCAACAACCCAATCGACATGTCTGAGTAAGCTTGGGTTATGCGTTACCATCACGACAGAAATGGATTTCTCTTTCGCCAATTGTAATAGCGAAACAAGAAACTCTTCGCCTTCTTTGTCGAGATGGGAATCAGGCTCATCAAGCACGAGTAGCTTAGGTGAGAAAACCAATGCTCTTGCGATGGCAAGTTTCTGGGCTTGTCCACCAGATAACTGATGACCAAAAGAACCGATAATCGTTTCATATCCATTCGGTAAGGCGACAACAGCATCATGCACACCGGCTTGAATAGCGGATCTGACGATTTGGCTATCCGTAACGTTGGAATCAAATCGGGCGATATTTTGTTTGACAGTGCCATGTAAAAAGTCGATGTGCTGAGGAACATAACCGACGGTGTGTTTGAACTGATTCAGATTCCACAACTCAACATTGAGTCCATCGATAGAAATGCCACCTTTTGAGGGCGATATGCCGTTAGTGATCATTTTGCAGATGGAAGACTTACCTGACCCGCTAGGGCCTATCAATGCGACTCGATTTCCTGATTCCAGTCTTAGCTTCAAACCATTAAGAGTCGGCTTGTTAAGTTTTTCAGACGCGAACCATGTGACGTTGTCGATGACCAGATCACCTTTAATTGTTTCCAACTCGGTTCGCTCGGTATGTTTAGTATGAGAAGCAAATTCCTTAGCTAAGCGTTTGTTTGCATCCAAACCAGTTTTCCATGCTTGAATACCACTAGAGAGCATCTCAATTGGCTGGAGTGCTCTCGCCATTAGGATTGAACCCGCAATCATTCCACCAGCAGACATGGCATTTTGAATGACTAGACTTGCTCCGACAGCCATGATGATGAGTTGAAGGACCATACGTATGTAACGAGAAAATGCACTCAGTGAACAGGTGGCTTGATCTAAATGGCTTCGAGACCAGCTCTTCTCCGCCAATATTTCTTGGTAGGTCTTACTTAAACCTTGTTGTTGATGTTGGCTAAAGATCGTGGCGTGTTTTTGAAAGCACTCGTCGTTTTTTCTTTGTGTTGCGAGCTGGCTTAAGTAAGTGGTTTTAAAGTGCTTAGATTTAACCCAATGAGAAAGCAATGTTGTCATGAGAATAAAAACAACGGCACCCACACCGACTAATCCTATATATGGATGAATCGCAAACATAATAATAAGAAACAGGGGAGTGAACGGCAGATCAAACATGACAAAGTAGGCTGGAGAAGAGAGTAGGCTCTTTACCTCACTTATATCGTTGAACAGATGTTTTTCTTTTGATTTCGATGAGAAGGAGGTTTGTTCAAATAGCTGCTGAGACGCGATAAATTCAAATTTGATCGCTTTCTTTTGTGCATACTTGGCTCTAGACGCGTCAAGGAACGCTTGGGCTGTAAGTAGGAACACAGCAATGAAAGCCAAGAATAGAAGCGTATCTAAACTTTGACTTGAGAGGACTCGATCAAACACTTGAAGGCTGAATAAGGGAACGACTAACATCAATACGCTGATCGCTCCGCTGACCACCATCATCGGAAGTAAACTACGCAGATTAATTGGATTTATACCGGCCCAAGGCTTTGCGTCCATACAAAACTCTCTCCATTGGTTGTCCAAATAGTATAGATGGGCAGTGGCGAGAATGTGAACTATCTCAAGCTTTTTGAGTGGATTTGAGCTAAGTAAAAAAAATGCACAAGCTAAACAAAAGCTTGTGCATTTTTGATTTGAAATTTAATTTGGATTTTATTTAAACGTCGACCAAATCGGAGCGTGATCTGACGGTTTTTCAATGCCGCGTAGCTCGTAATCGATGCCAGCTTCAGTACACTTATCGGCAAGCTTTTGAGTCGCTAGGACTACATCAATACGCAGGCCGCGGTTGTCTACGAAGCCTTTTGAGCGGTAATCAAACCACGAGTATTGATCATTCACTTCAGGGTGCAGTAGACGGAAGCTATCCACAAAACCCCAATCCATTAGAGTTTTTAGCCATTCGCGTTCTTCAGGTTGGAAAGAGCACTTACCGGTTTTCAACCAACGTTTCGCATTAGGTTCACCAATGCCGATGTCTGCGTCGATAGGGCTGATATTAATGTCGCCCATCACAATCACTTGCTCATCTTTGTTGTGATAGTCGTTTAGGTAAGTCATTAAGTCTTTGTAGAACTGGCGTTTGTATGGGTATTTGGTTTCATGCTTGATGTTATCCCCTTGAGGGAAGTAGCCATTTAGCACGGTAACCTTTTCACCATTTTCATCTTCAAACGTCGTCATGATCATGCGTTTTTGATGATCTTCATTATCTGTTGGGAAACCCTTCTGCACAGAGATAGGCTCTTGCTTACACAACATTGCCACACCGTAGTGGGCTTTTTGACCGTGGAAGTAAACCTTGTAGCCCATTGCTTCAACATCAGCAATTGGGAAGGCTTCATCGTGCACTTTTATCTCTTGCAGACCAATCACGTCAGGTTGGTGTTTGTCGATAATAGCTTGCAGTTGGTGAAGGCGGGCTCTAAGACCGTTGATGTTGAAGCTAATTACTTTCATTTGTTTTTATACCTCTCGTAAACCTTTGTCACTGCTTGTCTTTAAAGGTTTTTGATTTGGTGGATTTCATGGTTCATCGTATTTAACCATGCTTGATAATTTCTGTCGCCACTTTGTAGAGACAAAATGGCGACATTAAATGATGTGAATATTTACAGTTACGTAGAATCTATTGAGTCTTTAGTAAATCCAAAAAGAACGCGTATTCAAGTGCGTCTTCTTTCAATCGTTTAAATCGACCAGAAGCGCCACCGTGACCGGCTTCCATATCGGTTTTGAACAGCAACACGTTGTTGTCTGTTTTCATCTCCCGTAACTTTGCGACCCATTTCATTGGCTCAAAGTATTGCACCTGTGAATCATGGAGGCCTGTTGTCACCAACATGTTCGGGTAGTTTTGTACCTTAATGTTGTCGTACGGTGAGTACCCCAGCATGTAATCGTAGTAGGCTTTATCGTTCGGGTTACCCCATTCGTCATACTCGTTGGTGGTTAGAGGAATCGATTCATCGAGCATGGTTGTCACAATGTCTACAAACGGAACATGTGCACCAATACCACGGTACAGTTCTGGTGCTTGATTGATGATTGCACCCATCAATAGACCGCCAGCAGACCCCCCAACGGCGAACACTTTATCTTTCGCGCCGTAGCCTTCTTCAACAAGCTCTTTGGTTACATCAATAAAGTCGTTGAACGTGTTTTGTTTGGTCAGTTTTTTGCCATCTTCATACCAAGGGCGACCAAGCATTTCTGAACCGCGGACATGTGCGATGGCATAAACAAAACCTCTATCCAGTAGGCTTAGGCGAGTTGAGCTGAAGGTAGGTTCAATCGTAGAGCCGTAAGACCCATAGCCGTATTGGTAGATTGGGTTAGTGCCGTCTTTCTTAAATAAGTCTTTACGATAAACCAAAGAGACAGGAACTTGCTTACCATCGCGAGCCGTAATCATGATTCGCTCTGATTGGTAGTTATCCGCTTCGAAATCACCTAATACGGGTGTTTGCTTCATGAGCTCGGATTCACCTGTACTTAGGTCGAAATCATAGTAAGTACCTGGCGTGGTTAAGCTGCTGTAATAGATACGAACTTTTGCGTTATCTAATTCATAGTTACTCGTTAGGTAAGCGGCAAATGCGGTGTCGTTAAATTCAAGTGGAAACTCGTGGCCTGTTGAGAGTTGGCGAACTTTCACTGTAGACAAGCCATCCGCGCGTTGCTCGTAGACAAGATGGTCATCAAACAACTCGAAATCTACAAGCTGAGTATTATCGTCTGCTGGGATGACATCGACCCATTTTGAGCGATCATGCATCTCTTCAGCTGTGACTTTCATTAAACGGAAATTGACCGCTTGGTAGTTGGTGTAGATGTAATACCAATCACCTAGCTTAGCGATGCTGTACTCTATGCCGGTCTCTTTTGGGTAGAAAGCCTCAGCTGTAGCCTCTGGGTTGTTGGCATCGATGACTGAGACACCGCTGGTTTCTGTGCTCGAATGCCAAATGTAGACCTGTTCACCATCTTTGCTTTTACTCAAAGAGGTGTAGTAAGCACTATCGGTCTCTTCGTAGATTAACTGATCGCTTGCTTGAGCGCTGCCTAAAACGTGGCGGTAAACTTGATAACCTAGCAATGTTTGTGGATCTTTTTTGATGTAGTAGAAGGCTTGGTTGTCGTTCTGCCACGCGATAGCACTTGAAGCGCCTTCAATTTCATCTTTTAGGTATTCACCTGTCGTGAGGTCTTTAATCTTGATGGTGTAGATTCGGCGGCTTAGCGTATCTTCGCCATAGGCCAACAAGTTTTCGTCTGGGCTGATCGTTAAGCCACCAATACTGAAGAATTCATGCTCTTTTGCTAGCTCGTTTACATCTAAGATGACTTGCTTGTCTGTGCCTAAAAAGTTTTTTTCACGCAGGTGAACTGGGTATTCGTTGTCGCCTGTGACCTTATTCGAGTAGTAGTAACTGCCTTTGCGAACCGGTACCGAATTGTCGTCTTTCGCGATTCGGCCTTTAATCTCTTCAAATAATTGTTTTTGTGCTGCTTCTGTATGTTTCAACACCGTATCTGCGTACTGATTCTCTTGCTCAAGTTGTTGCAATATCTCTGGATCTTGGCGTGCATTATCGCGCATCCAATAGTAATCATCGATTCGGGTTTAACCATGAATCGTCATTGCGTGAGGGACTTTCTTAGCAACGGGTGCTTGGGTTTGCTGAGCAACGAGCTGTGATTGAGAGTAGTGGTTAATGGTTGAGATTCCTTGATTGCTGCATCCGGCGACAAGCGCTATTGATACGGCTAATGTGGTTAAAGCGATACGCATCTGTATATCCTTAGTGTGTACCTTACTCGTTTTAATGCCAGCATCCTTTGTTGTGAGAGTTCAGGTACATTGGTGTTCTTCCAGTGATATTATTTATAATTGGATTCTGGATATGCACCTTCATCGTAAGTGTCTGTTATTGTTTTCAAAAAATCAAAGCAATGTTAAATGAAATTACTGATACGTGAGAGTGGAAGGAATAAATGTGCAACAAAAAGGGACACACTTTTCAGTATGTCCCTTTCCTTTGTTTAGCAAGATTCGAGTTTTACGTTAAATAGCCAATGGCATTTCGTTTGAGTGGTCAGGTTTACGATTAACCCAACGTAAACCAAGCATAGCGATGAATGACATAGCAATCATCAGGCAACCGAGTGGCAGTTGGTCTTGAGCTGGGAAGAACGATGCCAATAGTGTTGAGATGCCAGCACCTAGGTTTTGCATACCACCTAAAATCGCACCTCCAGTACCAGCGTGGTACGGGAATGGCGAAAGTGCCCCTGTTGTTGCTGCTGGGAATAATATGCCAGCGCCCAAGAAGTAAATTGTGGCACCGCCAATCAAAGTTAATGCTGTTGTTTGACCAAACAGACCCGGTATCAATACCACTGTTGAGCCTACCAATATCGCAACCAGACCAACATTCAATGCACGGCACTCAGAGCGACGTTGTGCGATGTAACTAGATAAGCCTGCACCGACTAAGTAACCTGGAATAGGCAAGACAAACAGCAAGCTTACTGTGGTTGCCGGTAAGCCAAGTACGCCACCAAGCAACACACCTGCCGCTGCTTCAAATACGGCTACACCAGCAAAGGTTGCGACTAATACCAATAAGAAACCTTGGAAACGTTTATCAGACAGAACGAACTTGTAGCTGTTGGCAACCGATTCATGCTTGCGTCGTTCTTTCGGCAGTGTTTCCATCATGCTCGTCATCATAGTGATCACAACAGCAATACCAAACAGCGCGAGGAATAAGTAGCTAGAACGCCAGCCGAAAACTTCTGTTAGGTAACCACCCAGTACAGGAGCCATCAATGGTGAGAAAATCACACACATGCTAATCAAGCTGTTTGCACGGTGCAGCTCTGCGCCTTCAAAACAGTCGCGAGTCAATGTACGAGACATCGCACCACCACAACCGATGCCCAAACCTTGGATAAAGCTGCCCGCTAAGAACCATTCATATTCGTGAGCGAACAATGCTACCAAAGTACCGATGATGTAGATGATCAAACCAATCACGATGATCGGTTTACGACCTAGGCGATCTGAAAGTGGGCCGTAAACAAATTGCGACAGACCATAAGGGATCAAGTAACACGCCATCACTGCCTGCAGTGAAGATGCCGAAACTAAGAACTCACCTGCCATATGACCGATAGAAGGCACGTACATCGTTTGAGTCATTTGACCTACGGCAGTCAGAATAGCGATTAAAAAGGTAAGTTTCGCTAATGGAAACGAGGCGGACATTTGCGTATCTCTCCAAAAATTAAGACGTAAAAAGCCTTAGCGCTCCATTAAAGGAGAGCCAAATGAATAAAGTGTTCAGGGAATCTAGGCGCGAGATATTAGAGCTTGATTGCGGGCTTAGCAATCAAAAAGTGTGAAGTTGAGCAAGATAAAAATCTATAGCTTGGATTATAAAAACTAATCCGAAATTGCTGCATTTTAAAGAGGGAGAGGGTGGAGTGGGCTTCCTTTAAATATCGATGTTCTGGCTATGTCCAAAGCGCTAAAACCTAAGCAACACAGCCAATGATTATATGAGTACATCATTTTAAATCACAGAAAAAAGGAAGAAAACACGCGCTATTAACATTTGTATAAACTTTCGTTTTATATGTAAGCAATTTGTGCTGTAATTATCCGCTAAGCTATTCGTCTAACTTGTTTACATTTTGTACAGCAATTCGTTGTCGATGTGATAGTTATGGTTATGGAAGTCTTTTGGCTTAAATAAGGATATTAAATGCGCTCTCTATCGGTACAGTGGAAAATAACCCTCTTAGCAGGTTGTTGTTTAATCATTACGTCACTGTCTCTTATTGGTTTCTCGATCTACAACGCAACGAGCAATCAACAAGTCATCAAATCTCAAAGTTCAGAATCAGTTATCAATAAAACTCAGCAGTTGCTGGCGTCTGTTTCTCAGCTTAATGCTCAAGAAACTCAACGTTATGTAGACGAAGCTATTTACCGCGCAGAGATGCTTGCGGCCAGTGCTCAGTTTCTAAAAAACAATGCGGACGAAAACTTTACGCCAAGTGAAGAGCTTCGTACCGCCTTGGATGAAATGGTTCGTCGCTCGGTTCTAAATTTCGACTCTATTCAAGGTGCGTATCTAGTTTTCAAGCCTGACTTGCTCGATAGTGAAGATGCGAATTATGTCGATGCTGATTATGTTGGTTCTAACGAAAAAGGTCGTTTTGCTCCTTACTGGAAGGTGGCAGATAACGGTGAAAATGTTCTAGCGAACGTTCTTTCAGAATCTATCTTGAATGATGACAGCAATAGCGAACGTTTTTACTGTCCTTTGTCTTCAGGGCAAACGTGTATTAGTACACCGAGAGTCGTGAACAGCGGTGGTGTAGCACTACTTACGTCCTCTATTTCAGTCCCTATTTTGGTTGACGACGTTGCTATTGGTTTTCTTGGTATTGATCTAAGACTTGATGGTTTAACCAGTGTGATTACTCAATCTGACCAGAGCTTGTTTAACGGTGCGGGTAAAGCTTACGTGGTTAGTCTAGATGGTTCGGTCATCGCTTCTGATGATTCAAGCATTGCAGTCGGTTCAACTTTCCAAAGTGGCAATACAAACAGTGATTTAATGACCGACTTTATCTTTGGTGGTGAAGTGACAACGCAATGGAGCGAGAACGGTGAGTGGTTACTTGCCTTTGCACCTGTTGTTGCAGCTAACCAAACTTGGGGGGTGTTGTTTGAGATCCCAAGAGACAGTGTCGTCGCTGACGCAAATAAATTGGATTCCATCATTAGCACTAAGCTAAGTGAAGGCATCAAAACAGAAGTGATCGCCGGTACAGTGTTTATTATCTTTGGCTTAGCCATTATCGCGTTTGCCTCGTTGTCTATTGTGAAGCCGATTCGTCAGGTTGTGGAAAGGTTGAATGACATCGCTTCAGGTGAAGGTGATTTGACGCAGCGCTTGGAAGTGAAGTCTCAAGATGAAATCGGTCAGTTGTCAAAAGGATTTAACCTGTTCCTAGATAAGCTGCAACACACAATCAAAGAAGTCATTCACACCACAGAACAAGTGGCAAATACTACCAGCCAAGCGAAAGCATCAGCATCAAGTACTCGTGAAAGCAGCGAGTCTCAATTTAAAGAAGTGGATCTAGTCGCGACAGCGGCCGAAGAGATGACTCAAACTGCGGGCTTAGTGGTACAAAATGCAGAAGTGGCCGTTGATGCAGCGTGCGAAGCGAATCGTTCTGCTCAACAAGGGCAACAAGTCATCGAACTTTCAGCAGGTGAAATGAGAAAGCTGGTGGAGCGTATGTCGAGTGCTGTTCCTATTGTTGAAGAATTGGCAAAAAATAACGGAAACATCACCGAGATCTTAAGTGTGATTGAAGGGATCTCTGAGCAAACTAACTTACTGGCATTGAACGCGGCGATTGAAGCGGCTCGTGCTGGCGAACAAGGTCGAGGTTTTGCTGTTGTTGCGGATGAGGTAAGAAACCTCGCAAGTCGCACCCAGTCATCGGTTGGTGAGATCAGAGCGGTGATCGACAAGGTTCATGCTGGAACTCAAGATGTCGTTGAAGCAATACAAGAAGGCAATATCCTAGCTAACGATACAGCACTACACGTTCAGAAAGCAGTTGAAGATCTGGGGTCGATCTTTACTTCTATTGAGGCGATCAGTGATATGAACAGTCAGATCGTTCGAGCAGCCGAAGAGCAACAATCGGTTTCCGGTGAAGTAAATCAAAGCGTGGTTAATATTCGCGATTTGAGTGCGAAGATCTTGGAGCAAGCCGCGGCTTCTGAGCAAGTCGGCAATGAAATTGACCAACTGTCTCAACAACAACAGAAGTTGGTCAATCAGTTCAAGGTATAAGCATTAAGCCTTAACCAGTTCTTGAATAGAAAAAGGGACAAATGAAGATTTCATTTGTCCCTTTTTTAATTGTTTATTTAGAGGCTATGCAATAACCAGCGGTTGACGCTGCTTACTCTTCGATAAACCAGTAGCCTTTGTTGACCAATTCAGTCACGACAGTTATGCCCGAAGGAGATAGGGCAGTAGCCGAGGTAATCATGGTCTCATCGCAAAGTATGTTGAGTAACGAAGAATCCGCTTCATCAACCTTAACCACTTCGCCATTGATGTAAGCAGTGTTGCTTTCATTTTCGTGGTAGAGCGCCTTTAAGCCTGATACTCGGTGAATCTCACCTTCAGACTCTAAGTGTTGAGCGATCTCTTCTTGAGTCCATAGTGGCTCTGGAGCAACGATATCAAGCTGGTGGCGTGATTGGCTTAGCAGACAACCCATGAATTCACTGATGGTTTCAGGTTGCTCTAGTGCAGATTTCAACATGTCTGTGAGATTGCTTAAATCCGATGAACGAATTTTTCCGTAGCCTTCTTGCATTTTGAATTCTGGATCGTGCAGGTGTACGTCACCCATATCATGAGCAAGCACAAAATCGGCAAAGTTGCTGATCAGTTCTTGTTCTTTAGGCGAGCGGTAGCCAATAGAGTAGCTCATTGACGGCTCTAACGTGCTCCCTTCATGTGGGAAACCTGGTGGGATATAAAGGATATCGCCCGGCTCTAAAGTTTCATCAATGATTGGGTCAAAACCTTCAATTTGACGAAGTGCAGACGCTTGAACAGTCTCTTTGTATTGGCCAACATCTTTAGCGCCAACCTTCCATTGACGTTTGCCTTGACCTTGAATGATGAAGACATCGTATTGATCAATATGTGGGCCTACGCCGCCTTCAGGTGCTGAGTAGCAGATCATGAGATCGTCGAATAACCAGTTTGGTAACGCTTGGAACGCCTCAGTCAGCTGATTTGCGCCTTGGTGCCAGTGGTTCGCTGCTTGAACGATCAGTTGCCAATGAGTTTCGGTTAATTCGCCAAACTTTTCTTCAGAGAATGGGCCGTGTTCTGCAGTCCACTGATTGTCGAGGTTAGAGACAAAGCGAGAATCCACTTCTTCTTCCATCGATAAACCAGCAAGTTCTTCCGGCGAAATTGGGTCGACGAAGTTTTGGAAGCCACCCTTTAAGATGGTTGGTTTTTTATGCCAGTAGTTTTCAAGAAACTCGGGCATAGAAAAGCTGAGTTGGTACATGTGAATCCTGTATATTTTTATGCTAGATGCTAGATGCTAGATGCTAGATGCTAGATGCTAGATGCTAGATGCTAGTTTGGCTTGTAAATCTTGCTGGACAATTTTGATTGCTTCTAACGCGACTTTTGGATCGATTTCGTTGCTTTCGAGCAGATAGATCAGGTCGACAGCTAACTTAACTTCTTCTGGTGCGTTATCCAGTGGTGATGGTGTGTTATCAGTGTTCATTTCGCTTAGGGTTCTCTAAGTTAATCAGTCTCTCAATATTTTTCATTGAGTCTTCACAGCGTTCTAATCGCTCTTTTGCTAACTGCCAAGCCTCTTCCGCTTTTTTCTTACTGTGGCGAGGCGCAGAATCAAACGCTAACTTTCGTACTCGTACTAAATCGACCAATCGCTTTTGCCAGTCTTGGTGCTGGGCGAGTTCGTTGTATAGGTCGTTCAGGGTTTTCCCTGACTTGCTTTTTCGGTCCAAGCGTAAATCGTGGTTGGCTAACTCTCTTTGGATTGCTGCAATCTGATTGGTCAGCTTTTCTGTCAGGTAGTTGGCTCTGGACGCGGTCAGTTGATTTGAGGTTTGTTCACGTACAATGGTGCGGTACGTTGCCTGAGTTTCAAGTGCATAGGGAAGCAAAACAGAGGCGCCGCATTTAAATAAGGCTCGGTCAAACAAGGCTTGATGATAAGCCCCTCGAGATTTGTCAACCTGCGAGCAATGGCCAATCAAGGTATCAATAACACTTTTTAGCTTTGAAAATTGATTCATTTCACTTCCCGTTGGCTACTGCCTATAAGTTCACAAACCAAGCTTCGTATGCCAGTTTAATTGCAAGTACGCTTACAACTGTAACAAACACAGGTCTTATAAATGTAGCACCGAACCGAATAGCAGAGTGAGCGCCAACAAATGCACCGGCCATCAAACAAAGGCCCATGGTTAAACCTAGAACCCAATCAATATGACCAAGAATCGCGAAGGTCACCAAAGAGGTAAAGTTACTGGTAAAGTTCATGGCTTTGGATAGACCAGAGGCAAGTAAGATGTTTAAGCGATAAAGCGCCATAGAGCTTACCGTCCAAAACGCGCCAGTTCCTGGGCCAGCAACCCCATCATAAAAGCCAAGAATGAATCCTTGGTACTTTTGTTTTCTCTTAAGCACAGGGCATGGCTTAGGAGACACATTATGGCTCACATCTGGAGTCTTATGAAAAATGGTATAGACCGCTGCGGCAAGAATGACTAACGGCAATACCTTCTCTAACCACTCGGTGCTAATGGCATCAACAGTGAGTGTGCCGATTGTCGCACCTATTAAAGTAGATATGAATGCATTGACCCAACACTCAGGCTTGAACAGCTTTTTACGGTAGTAAGTGAATGCAGCTGTAGATGAAGCGAAAGTCGCTGCAAGCTTGTTAGTACCCAATGCGATGTGTGGCGGTAAACCAAGCGATAGCAAAGCTGGAACGGTTAACATCCCTCCGCCACCTGCGACAGCATCAATAAAGCCTGCTGCAAATGCAACCAGAGCAAGTATGACCAACATGGTTGGCTCAATCATTTCCATAAATAGCTAGTGTTCTCGTTATCGGCTGATAGGGCAGCCACATGAAAAATCTATGGATTAGTCATGTTGGGTTGTGAATGCAAGGGCCTAGCGAGGAAGGCCCATAACTACCTCAAGGGCAGGGGATATTAGTATTTTATTGTTCTTTTAAAAGGCGGTAGTGAATCGAGTAGGGACTTTCCGTATCGCTTCGTTACTATGCGTCTATCAAGGATCGTGACTTTACCAGAATCTCTTTCCTTACGCAGTAGTCTACCCACAGATTGAATAAGCTTTTTACTCGCATCTGGAACAGTAATCTGCATAAAAGGGTTACCACCGCGTGATTCAATATATTCTGAATGTGCTTGCTCTACGGGAGAGGTAGGAACACCAAAAGGAATCTTGGTAATAACGAGGTTTTCAAGAAGCTCACCTGGTAGATCAAGACCTTCAGAAAAGCTGCCAGTTCCAAAAAGAACGCTGGTTTTACCTTGGTCTATTAGCTTTTTATGTTTTTTTAGAATTTCAGTTCGTGAAGTATCGCCTTGAACCTGCAATGCCCACGACTTTTTAACGAAATCTGTTGTTAAAGCCTCTGCAACTTTGTTCATTTGCCAGTAAGAAGAGAATAGAACGAGATTGGCTTTTTTGTCTTCTATTACCTTAGGCAAAATTTCAATAAGATATTCGGTAAACTGAGGTGCTTGTGGTTCGTACTTCATTGCCGGAACGATCAGCTCAGCTTGATTCTGGTAATCAAACGGTGATGCCAAAGCCAAAAACTGTACGCCATCTTCTGCTTTTTGGCTGATACCTGCTTGATGACAGAAAAAGCTAAAAGAGTTGAGCGCTCTCATGGTCGCAGATACTAATACCGCACCAACACAACGGCTCCAGATTTGTTGATCCAGTTGCCAACCCACCTCGAGTGGTGAAACATTCACAACGAAATCACCTTCGCTTTCTTTATTCAGTTCGAGCCAACGAGCTAAAGGAGCGCCTTTTTCTCTCTTCGGTTCAGCCATTAAGCGCCAAACTTGAGCAAGGTTCTCTGTTCTTTGTATATAGAAGCCAATTTCTGCCAGTGACGGCTCTGCAAGTTTTGCTGAAAGCTCGCCGTCTTTAACTCGTTCCGCAATCAGGTCGGCAATCTTCGCAACTGCTTGGCTCGCCTTTTGTGTGAGTTGCTTGAGGTCTTTTGATTCATTCTCAAGCCACTCAGGTAAGTCGCCATGTTCGAAGCGATACAAGCCGTCTTCAAAGTGGTTAGCGTCAAACTGTTTACTCATTTGAGTCAGGGTAGGGATCAGCTGTTGCACTGAGTCTTGCAGCTCATTTCGAAATCGATGGACACGTTTCTCGTCAGCGAGGCCTGAAAGCTTAGTGATTGATTGATTCAAACGCTCCAACCACGATGCTGCGCCTTTTAAGCTCGCAGCCGCAGAAGAGTGATCTCTGGCTACATGCGGTAAATGGTGAGCTTCATCGAATATATAGATGCTATTTTCTGGTTCAGGCAGTATCACGCCGCCGCCTAAGTCTGCATCAGCCATCACTAAACTGTGATTGGCGATAATCACGTCTGCTTTATCTAGCTCTGAGCGAGCTTTCTGGAAAGGGCAGTCTCTATGCGTAGGCATACTGTTGTTACAGCTGTGCTTATCGCTGACAATCATCTGCCAAATCATGTTGTCGATGGGTTTTGGCCACGAATCACGGTCACCATCCCATTTACCTTGGGTTAGGCTACGATACATGGTTTGAAGTTGGTCGATATCCTTCTTCTTTGGCTTAGATTCGAACATGGCCATTTGTCCGCCATCAACCCCGCAGGCAGCGGCTAGCTTTTCGGAACAACAATAACGCTGTCTGCCCTTCGCTAATATGAAAGAAAACTCTCGATCAGTCAGTCTTCTATATAGAGGGAGATCTTTATTGACGAGCTGTTCTTGTAGCGCAACCGTCGCCGTTGATATGACTATTTTTCGGTTATTGAGCACAGCGACAGGAATAGTTGCCATTAAATAAGCCAGTGATTTCCCGATCCCGGTTCCCGCTTCTGCAACAATCATGCGATTACTTTTGTGGTATTGACCACAAAGTGTCTTCGCTATTTCTGCAACAAGGTAATTTTGAGCACGTCTAGGTACAAAGTTGTCCAACTGATCTTGGAGGTTTTGATAACTGGTGCGAATAGATTTTTGAATTTTAGTAGTTAGCATACTGTGACCTACGTAACGGAGCGAGGATAGTAGCACATATCACTAGTCGGTACATTTACGGTGAAATAGCTTGCTTTTGAATCAAAGGTAGATCTTGTTCACAAAAAAAAACTGAACCATCAGGAACTTAACTATTTTATTTATGTTGCGAAATATAAATATTAAAAAAGACTTGCTTGTAGGTGTTAAATCCTGAGATGTGGCGCTTTTACAAGTTGTTTGTGGTGTTAAATGCTGTTTTGTTCTTTTTTTGGATTATTATATTTCCTGATAAAACTAAGGATAAGCTGCTCGTAAAACTATGAAAAAAAATGTAAGTAGTTGATTTTGATTGCTTTGTGTTTTTTTTAGGTTTGTTTTTAGTTTATTTGACACGCAGGATAATCTTTTGCAATCTAGACCTCGAAATTTAGTGACGGTGATTAACCAACAAAGAGTGGTAATGACCAGTCATAAAAATAAAAGGGAACCGGGCAAGGATCTCCCATTCTTAGAAAAGGCAGTGGATTTATTATGAAAAAGACTCTATTAGCACTAGCGGTTATGACAGCAGCTGGTTCAGTAAGCGCAGCAGAAATTTTTAAAACGGATGAAGGTTCAGTAGACTTTTACGGTCAACTACGTACTGAGCTGAAAATTTCTGATGACACAAAAGAATATGCTTACGACCAAGGTACTGACATGTTCGTTGGTACAGTTAAGGAAGGTAAAACAACTATTGGTGCTGGTTCTTCACGTGCAGGTGTTGATGCTAAATATGCACTTAACGATGATTTAGATATTATCGGTAAAGTAGAATTCTCTACAAGCTCAGGTGAAATGAAAATTCGTCAACATATCCTAGGCTTCGCTGGTGACTTTGGTTCAATTAAAATCGGTCAGCAATGGACTGTTGCCGATGATATCTACGGTGCTGATTACTCTTACTTCTACGGTGGTTCTGCTCTAGGTTATTCTCAGCTTAATGGTGCTTTACATGACTCATTGATTAAGTATAACTACAATTCAGATAACTTTTTTGTTGCTGCTAACTACGGTCTAGATGAAAATGATAGCAATCAAGAGCTTGCTGAAATTTTTGTCGGTGGTTCTGCTGGTGATCTAAGTGGTCACGTTGGTTTCGGTCAAACGACAGATGAAACTGGTGCTGATAAAGTAGAAGATACTTACTACCAAGCAACTGTTGAGTACTCATTTGGTAAAGCTGGTATTGGTTTCACATACTACAATACAGAAATCAAAAACTCAGAGCATAAAGTAACTATCGATGGTATCTCATTGGCAGGTACATATGCATGGGCTGACAACGCAACAGCTTACGCGGGTTACGAATACACAGATCAAGATACTGGTAACATCAGCGTAGTTGGTGAGTTTGGTGAAGAAGACACTTCTACAGTTATTTATGTAGGTACTGATTACCACTTTAACAGCTGGTCTCGTATCTATGTTGAAGCTGCTTACCTAGACGGTCGTACTCTAGGTTTCACAAACAAAGAATCTGATTCTTTTGTTAATGAGCCAACTATCGCAGACGGTGCTCTAGCATTCGCAACTGGCGTACGTGTTTACTGGTAATATATTAGACTAATAACATATTAGTTTGACTAAATTATAGAGCCCAGCGTAAGCTGGGCTTTTTTGTACTTGATGGATTATTATGAAAATACAAGCAATTACATTAATGTCTGCCATGTTAGTTAGTATGCCTGGAATCTCGGCATCTCTAACTGTCAAAGATACAGTAGACCTTTTAGCTGTTAATATGAAAAAGCCTGAAACCTCAGGTCAGGCCTTCAAAGCATCTACTGTTGTCACTTTAAATACAGGTCAGAACCAAGTCGTATTTCAATACGAACCTGTAATAGAAAAATCAGGTGATCGTAAAAAAGTTTATGGCAAAAACCAGATTGTTACGTTCAATATAAATGCTGATCAAGATGTTGAATTTTTAATGCCTACTTATCGTTCAGTTCGCTCTGCTGAGAAAGGTTTAAAAGATCTGGAGTTTAAGATTGTTGATCAACATGGTGTTGAGGTAGATAAGGTTGTTGATGAGCTTAAATCAAATGGAGTTCAATTAGGTCGGAACTATATTGAAGAGATTCGAGAGTATAATATTAATGGTGGGGTGGCGGCTGTCGCTGTTTCTTATGTTGCCATTGATAATCAAGCAGTAGCGCAGCCTGAAAAAATAATTGAGGCTGTAGCTCTTCCTGTTGAGAGTATGGATAAGGTTCAATCAGAAGAACTAGAACAGCTTCAAGCTTGGTACCTGAAGACTTCAAAAGAAGATCGTAAAGAATTCCGCAAGTGGATGATCGATCAAGATTAATGAAGTTGCACAAAATTGATGAGAAAAGCGAGCGTCTGTTTTAGAAGACCTCGCTTTTTTACTCTTTAATTTAAGAGTTTGATTCCGGCAGAATCAGATCTCTTTCCACTCACCAGGCTGAAGCTGCCCCACATTCATGTTGCCCATTGAATAGCGGATAAGACGTAGGGTAGGGAAGCCGATATTTGCTGTCATTCGTCTTACCTGACGGTTACGTCCTTCGATGATTGTAATAGCTAACCATATTGTCGGTATCGCGGCTCTGAAGCGTACTGGAGGGTTTCTATCCCACACTTCAGGTTCTTGCATCACTTCTACTTTAGCCGGTAGTGTCATACCGTCTTTTAGTTCGACACCTTTTCTCAATTTATCTAAATCTTCCTCAGAAGGTGCGCCTTCAACCTGTACCCAGTAAGTCTTTGGGGATTTTGAGTTTGGTTGAGTTAGCTTAGCTTGAAAAATACCATCGTTGGTCAAGACCATTAACCCTTCGCTGTCGCGGTCAAGGCGACCTGCAGCATAAACGTCTTTCACTGGAATAAAGTCCGCTAGCGTTTTTCTCCCTTCGCCATCTGTAAATTGGCTTAGAGTATCGAAAGGCTTGTTGAACAGAATTACTTTGCGATCTTCGAGCGCAACCTTAGGTTTTGCATTGGCAGGCTTGCCTTTATATCGGTGCTTGCTTGAGTGAGATTTGTTGTGCGAATTGCCAGTGTTATTCTTATCACTGCTTCGGCTTTGTCTATTACCGCTTTGTTTTAATGTTGCACCAGAACGAGCCGGTTTGTCTGAACGAGATGCGCTGCGTGAGCGAGTAGACATGTTAACTACCTTGCAAAAATGTAAACGAAGTGTGCTGAAAAGTTTTCACTGAAACGGAATTGAGCTATCATTTGCGCGCCTAAAAGACACAAAATAGAACAAGTTGATGGACTCTTAAGCCTGATTTGTTTAATTATACCTTCGTGTTTTATTATAACAACGCACTCACGGATTTGGTTCATGCTGTCATCAAGATTGTATGAAAAATAAGATAGAGTACGACTATCGAGTAAGCAGTTTTCACTCTTAGAGTGGCTTACTGGTCAATTTATAACACGCTCACTACTTTAAATGAGCTTGTAAGAACTATAGGGAAATTTCATGCCTACTGAAAAACCAACGATCATCTATACCATTACAGACGAAGCTCCGGCGCTAGCAACATACTCTCTGCTGCCTATCATTCAATCTTTTACAGCTTCTTCTGGTATTAACGTTGATACTCGCGACATTTCACTTGCAGGGCGTATTATTGCCAACTTCCCTGACTATTTGAACGAAGAGCAACGTATTGGTGATGCATTAGCAGAACTAGGTGAATTGGCTAAGACACCAGAAGCAAACATTATCAAGCTTCCAAACATCTCTGCATCTGTACCTCAGCTTCAAGCAACAATCAAAGAGCTACAGTCAAAAGGTTACGCACTTCCTAATTACCCAGAAGAAGCAAACACTGACGAAGAGAAAGCAGTAAAAGCGACTTACGACAAAATCAAAGGCAGTGCAGTAAATCCAGTATTGCGTGAAGGTAACTCGGATCGCCGTGCTCCACTTTCAGTTAAAAACTACGCGAAGAAGAACCCACACTCAATGGGTGCTTGGTCTGCAGATTCTAAGTCGCACGTTTCAAGTATGGACGACAAAGACTTCTTCGGTAGTGAAAAGTCAGTAACCATTGAAGGTGCTACAGAAGTTAGCATTGAATTCGTTGGCAAAGATGGTGCGAAGAAAACATTGAAGCCAGCTTTTGCACTGCAAGATAAAGAGATCATTGATGCGTCAGTGATGAATAAGGCCGCTTTGGTTGCATTCTTCGAAAAAGAAATCGCATCGGCTAAAGAGCAAGGTGTACTGCTTTCTCTTCACTTGAAAGCGACGATGATGAAAGTATCTGACCCAGTGATCTTTGGTCACGCGGTTAAGGTTTACTACAAAGACGTATTTGCTAAACACGGTCAGCTGTTTGAAGAGCTAGGCGTTGATGTAAATAACGGCATCGGTGATGTCTACGCGAAGATTGATGCGCTTCCTCAAGAGCAGAAAGAAGCAATCGAAGCTGACCTGCAAGCGGTATACGAGACTCAGCCACCACTAGCGATGGTTGATTCGGACCGTGGCATTACTAACCTACACGTACCAAGCGATATCATTGTGGATGCATCTATGCCTGCAATGCTGCGTTCTTCTGGTCAAATGTGGGATCCAGAAGGTAAGCAAAAAGATACCAAAGCAATGATCCCAGATCGTAGCTACGCGAGCATTTACCAAGCGGTTATTGATTTCTGTAAAGAGAACGGCGCGTTCGATCCAACAACGATGGGTAGCGTACCAAACGTTGGCTTGATGGCTCAAAAAGCGGAAGAGTACGGTTCTCATGATAAGACTTTCATCCTTGAAGCTGCTGGTCAGGTTCAAGTTGTTGACGCTTCAGGCGCTGTGCTTCTTGAGCAAGACGTAGAGGAAGGCGATATCTTCCGTATGTGTCAGGTTAAAGATGCACCAATCCAAGACTGGGTTAAGCTTGCGGTAACGCGTGCTCGTGCATCGGGTGTTCCAGCGGTATTTTGGCTAGATGCGTCACGCGCACATGATGCTCAGCTTATCAAGAAAGTTGAAGCATACCTTCCTGAATACGATACCGATGGTCTTGAAATTAAGATCCTTGCTCCACTTGAAGCGACTCAATACTCACTGGTTCGTATCAAAGAAGGCCTAGATACTATTTCGGTTACTGGTAACGTATTACGTGATTACCTAACTGACTTGTTCCCGATTTTAGAGCTTGGTACATCAGCTAAGATGCTATCGATTGTTCCACTAATGAACGGTGGTGGTCTGTTTGAAACAGGTGCTGGCGGCTCTGCTCCTAAACATGTTCAACAAGTAGAGAAAGAAAACCACCTGCGTTGGGATTCTCTAGGTGAATTCTTGGCACTAGCGGCATCTCTAGAGCACCTGAGCGTAGTAACAGGTAACGCTAAAGCACAAGTTCTAGCTGATGCGCTTGATAAAGCGACGGGTGAGTTCCTTGATAACAACAAGTCTCCTTCACGTCGAGTAGGTGAGCTTGATAACCGTGGTAGCCACTACTATCTAGCGGCATACTGGGCTAAGGCGCTTGCTGAGCAAACGGCTGACGCTGATCTTGCTGCTGAGTTTGCAGGTGTGGCAAGTCAACTGGCTGAAAGTGAAGAAGCGATCGTTGCAGAGCTGAACAACGCTCAAGGTGTGGCTGGCGACTTAGGTGGTTACTACCTACTTGACGATGCATTGGTTTCAACACTAATGCGCTCAAGCTCAACGCTCAACGCGTTTATTGATGCATAGTGATTGGACTCATCGTTAGTCAGTCATGAACGTGATTTGCTAACGAGTTGCTTAGGCTGATAGCTAAGTTATAGATAAAGTCAAAACGAAAGACGCTTTAACGATAATGTTAAAGCGTCTTTTTTCTGTCTAATACTTCTTAAGACCTAGCTTAAGGGGAGTAGCTCTTCGAGCTCATTGTCCAGTGAGCAACTTTAGAGCCCCCAAAACGAAAAAAACCGCTCACGTAATCCTGTGTTACAGGTATTAAATGAGCGGTTTCAATATTCTGTTTACCTGTCAGCCGTTAATGACGACTGATGGAGGTTAACATGAGTTTGCATTCGCCTATTTTGCGGCGCTGCCTTCTACAGGAACAACGGAGCTAGCATGCGAGCCTTTAGGTCCACTTTCTACTTCATAGTCGACCTGCTGACCAGCCTTTAAGGTTCGATAACCTTCCATTTGTATTGTGGAGTAGTGCGCGAAAATATCGCCGTCTTCACCTTCTGGACAAATAAAGCCAAACCCTTTGGCATTGTTAAACCATTTTACTGTACCTGTAGCCATGCTATACATCCCTCATGCATTTTGTTACTAACGTTGTTATATCAATTGTTGTAAGTGCGATTGATATCATTCCTACCAGCTAAAGAATTTCAGCTAATAGCTTGAATCTCGTACATTGCTTACGGAAATTAACGCTACCCTGCGTAATTATTCCTTATTGTTAATTTTTGATGCGTGTTACTGATTTTAATTCATGTTGCAAAAGTGTATTAAAAAACCTTTTAGCTCAAATGTAGCTAATGATTGAGCACAGTCAATAGTAAATTGGTATAAAAGTGATCAATTTTAATAACAAATCACACTCGAGATTAACCGCAATCTATTAACCAAATAGTAACTTAGCGGTAATCTTATCGTTAGTATCAATAGTTATGGCGTCTTTTTAATCAATCACATATGTTAATCTTGTTAATCGAGATCTTTTATTTGCAGCGATGGAAATGGTGGATTAGGCTCAGTATAGAGGAATATTTTTTGGTACTGTTTCTAGGTGCAGTTTCTTAGTACACGGTAAAGCGTGAATGTGGTAAATTTGAGTTAGGTAAACACTCACGACTTCCGAAAAATAACCCTTAGCAAAGCGATATGAGCAGAAACTTTGAATGGGCATCTCCAGGCTCAGATTTACTGGAGAAAGAAGCAACAAAAGTAAAGCCACCGGCGATGTATAACGTTGTGTTGAATAACGATGACTACACGCCCATGGACTTTGTAATCGAGATCCTAGAGCGATTCTTCTCACTAGATATCGAAAAAGCAACGGAAGTGATGCTCAAGGTTCATTATGAAGGTAAAGCTATATGCGGCACATACAGTGCTGAAATAGCGGAAACAAAGGTAGCGCAGGTCACGATGTACTCAAAGGAAAATGAGCATCCGCTACTATGTACAATGGAGCAAGTATAAATTGCTCGAACAACACTGTTGTTCCCTTAGGAGGTACTTATGCTAAATAAAGAATTAGAGACGAGTTTAAATGGCGCATTTGCTCGTGCGCGAGACAAGCGACATGAATTCATGACTGTCGAACACCTCCTACTAGCATTATTAGAAAATGATGCGGCCAAGGAAGCGCTCCAAGCTTGTCAGGCTGATCTCGATGCTCTTCGCAATGAGCTCGATATTTTTATCGATCAAACGACCCCACTTATCCCTGAAAGCGACGAAACTCGCGAAACTCAGCCTACGTTGAGCTTCCAACGAGTACTTCAACGCGCTGTTTTTCATGTTCAATCTTCAGGTCGCAGCGAAGTAACAGGTGCTAACGTACTTGTGGCTATTTTTAGTGAGCAAGAATCTCACGCGGCATATCTTCTTAAGAAAAACGACATTAGTCGCTTAGATATTGTTAACTTCATCTCACACGGTATTACCAAAGCGAGCAACGAAGGCGACAGTCCTTCATCATCCGATTCATTTGGTGGTGCAGAAAATGCTGAAGAAGCTAACTCTGAAGACCGTTTAGAAAATTTTGCTACTAACCTTAACGAAGTCGCAAAGCAGGGCAATATTGACCCACTAATCGGTCGTGACAAAGAGCTAGAACGCACTATCCAAGTTCTGTGTCGTCGTCGTAAGAACAACCCTCTGTTAGTGGGTGAAGCGGGGGTAGGTAAAACTGCCATCGCGGAAGGTCTTGCATGGCGCATCGTTGAAGGACAAGTGCCTGAAATCATTCAGAGCAGCGTAATTTATTCTCTAGATATCGGTTCACTGTTAGCCGGAACCAAATATCGTGGTGACTTTGAGAAACGTTTTAAAGCGATTCTTAAGCAACTGGAGAAAGAAGAAGACGCGATTCTGTTCATCGATGAGATCCACACCATTATCGGTGCCGGGGCTGCATCGGGTGGTCAGGTTGATGCGGCAAACTTAATTAAACCACTACTAAGCAGTGGCAAATTACGTTGCATCGGTTCAACAACGTACCAAGAGTACAGCAGTATTTTTGAGAAGGAGCGTGCTTTAGCTCGTCGCTTCCAGAAAATAGATATTATTGAACCATCGCTAGACGATACGACCAAGATCCTGATTGGCTTGAAGCCAAAATACGAAGCTCACCACGAAGTGCGCTACACCAACAAAGCGTTGCGTGCCGCTGTGGAACTGTCAGCTAAATACATTAATGAACGCCACCTTCCTGATAAGGCCATTGACGTAATCGATGAAGCGGGCGCTCGTAGTCGTTTGGCACCTGCAAGCCGTCGTAAGAAAACGGTAAGCGTGGCTGATATTGAGTCAATGGTTGCGAAAATGGCGCGTATTCCTGAAAAGTCAGTATCGTCTTCAGACAAAGATACACTCCAGAAACTGGATGAGCGCATGAAAATGTTGGTATTCGGACAAGACCCTGCAATCGATGTATTGAGTGAAGCGATTAAGCTGACCCGTGCTGGATTGGGTGCAGACAATAAACCTGTTGGTTCATTCTTGTTTGCTGGTCCTACTGGTGTAGGTAAAACAGAGGTGACTGTTCAGCTGTCTAAGTTGATGGGTATTGAGCTTCTGCGCTTTGATATGTCTGAGTACGGTGAGCGACACTCAGTGAGCCGCTTGATTGGTGCGCCTCCTGGTTATGTTGGTTACGACCAAGGTGGTTTGCTAACGGATGCCGTAATCAAGAACCCGCACTCTGTTGTGTTACTGGATGAAATCGAGAAAGCTCACCCAGATATCTTTAACTTGCTACTGCAGGTAATGGATAACGGCACGCTAACTGACAACAATGGTCGCAAAGCGGACTTCCGTAATGTGATTCTAGTGATGACGACCAACGCAGGTGTGGCTGAAACCGAGAAGAAATCGATCGGCCTGATCCAACAAGATCATGCGCCAGATGCGATGGGCGAAATCAAGAAGGTATTTACTCCTGAGTTCCGTAACCGTCTTGATAATATCATTTGGTTCAACAGCCTTGACCCAAGGGTGATTAGCCAAGTAGTTGATAAGTTCATTGTCGAGCTTCAGGTTCAACTGGACGCTCGTGGCGTGTCTTTAGAGGTTTCTGAGGATGCTCGTCACTGGTTAGCTGATAAAGGCTATGACAAGACCATGGGTGCTCGTCCAATGGGACGTGTTATTCAAGAGAAGCTTAAGAAACCACTTGCTAACGAGTTACTGTTCGGTAGCTTGGTTGATGGCGGTACGGTTAAAGTATCCCTGAAAAAAGACGAATTGGATTTCATCTATGTTGGTGCTAAAGAAGAGGTCATGCACTAACGAAGTGATTGATAAATCAAAGGCTTAAATATAAAACGCATGACTTAGGTTGTGCGTTTTTTTATGCTTGCGAGATGCGAGATGCGAGATGCGAGATGCGAGATGCGAGATGCGAGATGCGAGATTGATGTGCTTGTGTAGTAAAAAGCTCAGGCAATAAAAAACGGAGCCTTAAGCTCCGCTTCTTATTGTATTCGCTAATTAAAAATTAACGAGCACGGAAGACGATGCGGCCTTTAGAAAGGTCGTATGGAGTCATCTCAACAGTTACTTTATCACCAGTAAGAATACGGATGTAGTTCTTACGCATTTTACCAGAGATGTGTGCTGTCACTACGTGACCGTTTTCAAGCTCAACACGGAACATTGTGTTTGGTAGAGTATCAAGGACAGTGCCTTGCATCTCGATTACGTCTTCTTTAGCCATCTAATCCTCTTTCGAAATTTGGCGGTTTTCAACGGCTTGATTGTGCCGTTAAAATCAAAATATGTAAAGTTGTCGCGTATTCTACCCTTGCCACCGCTGATTTACTAGCCTTTGATGACGTTGAAATCGTACTTTATAGTTCATCGCAGGGCATTCATCGATTTGATAACCCAAATATAACCATTGTTTTTGTTCTTTCTGGGCATGTTGGATCTGAAATAGAACGCCAAGTGTTCCCATCGAAATGTCTATATCAGGATCGAAGAAGGTATAAAACGCGCTCGTACAGTGAGCCATGATGTCGGTTACGGCGATACCAACCAACTTGTTCTCATCATAGATGTGCATGAACTTTGTAGTAAGCCACTCATTTTTAGAGAATTGTAGAAACTCTTCTTTCTTGGGTGGGTACATGGTTCCCGAACGGTGACGAGCGGTGATATAGCGACTGTATAAGTCAAACCAGTTGTCATCCATCTCATCTTTCAGTTCCCAACGTAGTGATTTTCCTTTGTTAAGGATCCGTCGTTGGCTTTTGGAAAGCTTAACCTCAGGAATTGAAAGCCGAATCGCTTGGCATGCTGAGCAATTATCGCAATGTGGCTTATAAATGGTTGAACCACTGCGGCGAAATCCATTCGCAAGCAGAACTTCATAGTTATCTGAGGTGTGCATGTGTTCGTCAAGCGTGACCGCCACTCTCTCTTCGAAGTGAGGTAAGTAGCTGCAAGCGTGATTGTCTGTTAATCCAATTCTGATTTGTTGTAAATCTGGATTCATTAAGGCATTTCCTTTAGCCATTGGGTTTTAAAGCATGCATCGTCAACGGAGAACTCTTTGAGTAATTGCAGAGAGCCTAGGAATTCATCCCTATCAACCTCGATAGCGCCCAAGGATTCCAAGTGAGGGTTCATGACTTGGCAATCAATCAGTTGTCCGCCGAATCGGGTAAAGTGTTTACAAAAGTACCACAGCGCAATTTTAGAGGCATTGGTCTTTAGGCTGAACATCGATTCACCGCAAAAGACTTGGCCTCTTTGTAAGCCGTAAAGTCCACCGATCAGTTCATCATCTTGCCAAACCTCAACCGAGTGGCAGAAACCTAATGAAGCGAGTTTGCGGTAGGCTGACTGCATGTCGCTGTTTAGCCAGGTTTCTTCTTCGGGTCTTAGTGAAGAGCAATAACCAATTACTCTGTCCGTCGCTTGGTTGATGCTGACTCGGTAATTGTGCTTTCTTTGAAACTTTTTAAGACTTTTTGACGGTTCGAATGTCTTAGGATTAAATACCGCTCGCGGTGCAGGGCTCCACCAAAGTATAGGCTCACCTGGGCCATACCATGGAAATATACCTTGGCTATAAGCGTTTAAAATTCGCATTGGTGATAAATCACCACCGAAGGCGAGCAGACCGTTGGGGTCATCAAGCGCGTCGAAAGGCGAAGGAAACTCTATACTAGTAGTATCAAGTTCGGTTAGGTATATAGTCATAAGTACCGCATTACAGATTAATCACTGACCAAGAGGTCTTTAGGAGTTTTACCATGAAGAAGTTGCTTTGGATTTTACTTGTTTTGCCCATGTTGGCAAATGCAGCTTACAACAGAAACCAAGCTCGACCAGTAAACGAGGTGGTTTATGGTGAGATTGATACGGTCAGATACATCACTCAGCAAGAGATCGTTGAGTCGAAAGCGAATGGTTGGGAAACCTTGTTAGGTGCGGCGATTGGTGGCTTGATTGGTAACCAGTTTGGCGGCGGCACTGGTAAAGAAGTGGCGACAGCTGTAGGTGCAGTAGCAGGTGCGGGTATTGCTCGTAACCGAGGTAACACACAATATAAAGTAGAGTACAAGCTGGTCGAGTTATTGGTCAAAACCAAAGACGACAAGTTGGTCAACATTATCCAAGATGTCGATAACTCGATGCTGTTCAACCGAGGCGATGATGTACGAATTCTCTATTTTTCAGATGGTGTTCGAGTTGATCTCGTGTACTAGTATATAAATACGATTGATTGGCTAATTAATCACCGGTTTGGGCCGGATTAGCTCTGGAGTTCGTTGGAAAAGTTCGTTAGTCTGCAAGTACGAAGAATTATTCATCACCCGAAAATAAATACGCACCAGTGACTTCGGGTGGTACAAGGACTATAAGATTTAATGGAAAGCCTTACGTTACAACCAATTCAAAAAGTGAACGGGGAAGTTAACCTACCTGGTTCAAAAAGCGTTTCCAACCGTGCACTTCTTTTGGCTGCACTTTCTACGGGAACCACTCGCCTAACAAACTTGCTAGACAGTGATGATATTCGTCATATGTTGAATGCATTGACTCAGTTAGGTGTTGATTATCAGCTGTCTGCAGACAAAACCGTTTGTGAAGTGACAGGTGTTGGTGGTGCATTCTCAAGTGACAAAGCCCTAGAGCTTTTCTTAGGTAACGCGGGTACGGCGATGCGTCCGTTGGCGGCTGCACTATGTTTAGGTCGCGGTGAATACGTTCTTACTGGTGAGCCTCGCATGAAAGAGCGCCCAATTGGCCACTTAGTAACAGCACTACGAGAAGCCGGTGCCGACGTTGAATATTTAGAGAACGAAAACTACCCGCCATTGAAGATCACAGGTACCGGTTTGAAGAGCGGTACGGTTTCTATCGACGGTTCGATCTCTAGTCAATTTTTGACGGCATTTTTGATGGCTGCGCCTTTAGCTGAAGGTGAAGTGACCATTAAAATTGACGGTGAATTGGTTTCTAAACCTTACATCGATATTACGCTGCACATCATGAAGCAATTTGGTGTGGACGTGATCAATAATGATTACCAAGAGTTTGTGATTCCTACCGGGCAATCTTACTCGGCACCGGGTGATTTCTTGGTTGAAGGTGATGCATCATCTGCGTCATATTTCCTTGCAGCCGCTGCTATCAAAGGTGGTGAGATTAAGGTCACTGGTATTGGTAAAAACAGTATCCAAGGTGATATCCAATTCGCTGATGCGCTTGAGAAAATGGGTGCGGAAATCGAATGGGGTGACGACTACGTTATTTCTCGTTGTGGCGAGCTGAAAGGCATTGATATGGACTATAACCATATCCCAGATGCTGCGATGACTATCGCGACAACCGCATTGTTTGCGAAAGGCACAACGGCAATCCGTAATGTCTACAACTGGCGTGTGAAAGAGACAGACCGCTTGGCTGCAATGGCAACAGAGCTACGCAAAGTCGGCGCTGAAGTGGAAGAGGGTGAAGATTACATTATTGTTAACCCTGTGGCTGAACTGACTCATGCGGCGATTGATACTTACGATGATCACCGTATGGCGATGTGTTTCTCGCTGGTTGCTTTGAGCGATACGCCTGTGACGATTAATGATCCAGGTTGTACGTCAAAGACATTCCCTGATTATTTCGACAAGCTGAAAATGCTAAGTCTATAAAAATGCTTAGTATGTAAAGGTTTAGGAACAAAAAAGCTTGCCTAAGTGGCAAGCTTTTTAATTATTGCTGAATTGTAAATTCTTTCGAAAGGTGGTGCGCTAAGTATTTAAACATGTTAAATACCGCGGTTGTATTCTCTGTCGGCATTCCATTGCTGTCTAAGAAGTATTCACCTTTGAAGACGAGTACATCGTCTTTTTCTACTACGCTGTTTGCGCGCATGCCTTCAATGTAGTCATCATGTGATTGGATAATTTGGTTTGCGATAAGCAGTAAATCAAATTCTGCTATTACTTTCTTTGTCATGAGTTTATCTCTGATAACTGAATATAACGTTGAGTTTATGGTGTCGAACTAGAAATTCAATGATTTCACAACCGATTAAGAGAGTCTTTTCAAACATCCACAATTTATTTTGTGATTTACGGCAAAAATAATTGAATGGGGCTCGCGTTAGATTCGCGGACAAGCTTAGTATGAGCCCGTTTAGACGTAATGCCTGATGAATAGGCTCTTGCAAGTATTCTTAGTGAGTACTTTATAGCTTCTTTATATTGTGACCCTTTTATCTATGAGTCGTCGAATTGTCGAGCGATCAGATCCAATTTTGAAAAAAGCGGTTGATCTTCTAGTAATCTCGCACAATAGTAAAAAAAGAAGCAATGAATTTAGAATATCATGCGTAAAAGCCCACAAGCTAAATTGTTGGTGCTGAAGCATCGTGATTAAGGACGTTAGAGTCAATATGGGTAAATCGCTCGTTATAGTGGAGTCGCCAGCCAAGGCTAAAACTATCAATAAATATCTTGGCAAAGACTTTGTCGTTAAGTCGAGTGTAGGTCACGTACGTGATTTACCAACGGCAGGTCAAAGTACTGGTCAAAAGGCTGCTGCAGTTTCAACCAAGGGTATGAGCCCAGAAGACAAAGCTCGTATCAAGAAAGAAAAAGATCGCAAAGCTCTTATCAAAAAGATGGGTATCAACCCGTATAAAGAGTGGGAAGCGAACTACCAAATCCTACCTGGTAAAGAGAAAGTCGTCGCTGAATTGCAAAAACTGGCTGAGAACGCAGACCATGTTTATCTCGCAACCGATTTGGACCGCGAAGGAGAAGCTATCGCATGGCACCTTCGTGAGATCATCGGCGGCGATGAAACGCGATACAAGCGAGTGGTTTTTAACGAAATCACCAAGAATGCTATTCAACAAGCTTTCGAAACGCCAGGTGAGCTAAATATTGATGGCGTAAACGCACAACAAGCACGACGTTTTATGGACCGTGTTGTTGGCTTTATGGTGTCACCTCTGCTTTGGAAAAAAGTAGCACGAGGCCTGTCCGCTGGCCGTGTTCAATCAGTAGCGGTAAAACTACTGGTAGAGCGTGAGCGCGAGATCAACGCCTTTATCCCTGAAGAGTTCTGGGATGTGCATGCTGATACTAAAACAGCAGAGAAAACCGACTTTAGACTGCAAGTTGCACAGAAAGGCGGTGTTGCGTTTAAACCTGAAAATGAAGCGCAAACACAAGCTGCTGTTAGCGTTTTAGAAAAAGCGCAATACGAAGTATGTAAACGTGAAGACCGCCCAACAAAGAGTAAGCCGTCTGCACCTTACATCACGTCGACGCTGCAACAAGCGGCGAGTACGCGTCTTGGTTATGGCGTAAAGAAAACCATGATGCTGGCTCAACGCCTGTATGAAGCGGGTTACATCACTTATATGCGTACTGATTCAACCAACTTGAGTTCAGAAGCTGTAGAAGCCGCTCGTGAATACATTGGTTCTGAGTACGGCGCGCAATACCTTCCACCTAAAGCTCTTGCATACGGCAGCAAAGAGGGCGCTCAAGAGGCCCACGAAGCGATTCGTCCTTCAAGTGTAGATGTTAAGTCGGAAGATCTAAACGGCGTAGACGCAGACGCACACAAGCTTTACTCGCTAATTTGGAATCAATTCGTAGCGTGTCAAATGACGCCAGCTCAATACGATTCAACGACAGTAAGCGTTAAAGCAGATGAGTACACGTTGAAAGCGAAAGGTCGTATCCTTAAATTTGATGGTTGGACTCGTGTTCAGCGTCCAATGGGCAAGAACGAAGATACGATCCTTCCAGCAGTACAGATCGGCGATAAGCTTGATCTGATTGCGCTAGACCCTAAACAGCACTTCACTAAGCCACCGGCTCGTTTCACTGAAGCGGCGCTAGTTAAAGAGCTTGAGAAGCGTGGTATTGGTCGTCCTTCAACATACGCATCAATCATCTCAACGATTCAAGATCGCGGTTATGTAAAAGTTGAACAGCGTCGTTTCTATGCTGAGAAGATGGGTGAAATTGTTACTGACCGTCTAGATGGCAGCTTCAATGACCTAATGAACTACGACTTCACTGCTCGTATGGAGCAGAAGTTGGACCAAATCGCAGAAGGCGAAGCAAGCTGGAAAGGCGTGCTAGATAACTTCTTCGAAGACTTTACTGGCGATTTGGAAAAAGCAGACTTAGACGAAGACGCTGGTGGCATGAAGCCAAATCATATCGTGGAAACCGATATTGAGTGTCCGACTTGTAGCCGTAAAATGGGTATTCGTACTGCTTCGACAGGCGTATTCCTTGGTTGTTCTGGCTATGCACTTCCACCAAAAGAGCGTTGTAAGACAACAATCAACCTTGGTGATGAAGAAGGCATTATCAACGTGCTTGAAGAAGACGTTGAAACAGCAGCACTTCGAGCTAAAAAGCGTTGTCCTATTTGTGAAACGGCAATGGATGCCTATCTAATCGATGATAAGCGTAAGATGCACGTATGTGGTAACAACCCGAACTGTGAAGGTTATGTGGTTGAGCACGGCGAATTTAAAGTGAAAGGCTACGATGGTCCACTTGTTGAGTGTGACAAGTGTGGTTCTGACATGGTTCTGAAGAACGGTCGTTTTGGTAAATACATGGACTGTACGAGTGAAGATTGTAAGAACACTCGTAAGATTCTGAAAAATGGCGAAGTTGCGCCACCAAAAGAAGACCCGGTGCATTTCCCTGAACTTCCGTGTGAAAATTCAGACGCGTACTTTGTTCTTCGTGATGGTGCTTCTGGTCTATTTATGGCTGCGAGCAACTTCCCTAAATCACGTGAAACACGTGCACCATTAGTGGAAGAGCTGGTTCGTTTTAAAGACCGTATCTCACCTAAGTTCCAATACCTAGCATCAGCGCCAGTTGCTGACCCTGATGGTAAGCCGACAGTGGTTCGTTTTAGTCGTAAGACCAAAGAAAACTACGTGCGTACTGAAGTAGATGGAAAACCGTCCGGTTGGACTGCGTTGTACATCGACGGTAAGTGGGTAGTTACGGATAAGCGTAAAAAGCCTAAAGAGAAATAACTGAACGTTATTGATGAAAAAGCAGCCTAATGGCTGCTTTTTTTGATCTCAATATGACTAAATATGCAACTTGTTGACCTGGTGTTTCGTCGGTGGGGATTTATTAAATTCACACCGCGAAATTAATGGTGGCAATTAATCATATCTTCTTATGCAACTTTAACGAAAATGTAACTTAATTAAAATATTGTAACTCACAGATCAGCGTTTAGTTGTATACCTGATGTGTGTCGGGTGTTAATGTAATGTTTCGTCTGGACGGTGTAGTGTGAGCTGCTTTAAGTCTTAGGAAAGCAATCAGCTTACGTACCACAGAATGGCGTATTAAAAATTGAATTCGGCCGAAAAGTCGATAACGTATATAAAACCAAGTGCAAAGAATAGTGCACACATAACAACGTTTGGCTTAGGATATTGTCACTGTATGTGAATGGATATTCGCTAAATACCGAAATAAGTGTTGGTGCTCATCCCCCAGAGGAAGATACCTCTACGAGTACTAACATCGACAAGCTATAGATATATGGAGAATAAAATGGCTGGTGTATTGGGAATGATTCTTGCTGGTGGTGAAGGCTCTCGCTTAAGACCTTTAACTGAATCTCGCAGCAAACCCTCGGTTCCTTTCGGTGGTAGTTACCGCTTAATTGATTTCGCTTTGAACAACTTCGTTAATGCTGATCTAATGAAGATCTACGTATTAACACAATTTAAGTCACAGTCACTGTTCCACCATATGAAAAAAGGCTGGAATATCAGTGGTATAACAGACCGTTTTATCGACCCAATTCCTGCGCAAATGCGTAAAGGAAAGCGTTGGTATGAAGGCACAGCAGATGCTATCTACCAAAACATGGGCTTTATGGAGTTGGAAGAACCTGATCAAGTATGTATTTTTGGTTCAGACCATATTTATAAGATGGACATCAAACAGATGCTTGATTTCCATAAAGAGAAGAAAGCGGCTCTAACAGTATCAGCATTGCGCATGCCGCTTGCTGAAGCATCAGAATTCGGTGTTATTGAGGTTGATGCTGACGGCCGTATGATTGGCTTTGAAGAGAAACCTGCAAATCCGAAGTCGATCCCGGGCGATCCAGAATCAGCGCTCGTTTCAATGGGCAACTACGTGTTCGAAGCGAAAGAGCTTTTTGCTGAACTAACGGAAGATGCTGATAGAGAAGGTTCGACACACGATTTCGGCAAAGACATTATTCCAAACATGTTCCCACGTGGTGACGTGTTTGTTTATGATTTCAGCACCAACCGTATTACTGGTGAGAAAGAAGAAGTTTACTGGCGCGATGTAGGTACGATTGACGCGTACTGGCAAGCGCACATGGACCTTCTTAAGAAAGATGCGCCATTCTCGCTATACAACCGTAAATGGCCTCTACACACTTATTACCCGCCACTACCACCAGCTACGTTTACTGATTCGGCAAATGGTCGAATTCAGATCATTGATAGCCTTGTGTGTAGCGGTAGTTATGTACGTGGTTCGCGTATTGAAAAGAGTGTATTGGGCTTCCGCAGCAATATCGCATCAGCGTGTGATATCAGCGAAAGCATCTTACTCGGTGATGTAAAAGTGGGTGAGGGTTGTATCTTGCGCCGCGTTATCATTGATAAAGACGCAGATATCGCACCGGGTACACAGATTGGTGTAAATCTGACAGAAGACAAAAAGCATTACCACGTATCTGACGATGGTGTCGTAGTGATTTCTAAAGGAGCACGAGTTGGTTACTAAGACTCTCTCGGTACTTTTTGTAGCGTCTGAAGTTGAAGGCTTGATTAAAAGTGGTGGCTTGGCTGATGTAGCCAAGGCACTGCCGAAAGCGTTGCAAACACTCGAACAGGACGTTCGAGTGACTATCCCCGCATATAGAAACATTCCAAACATTGATTCAGCAGAAGTTATTTTATCGACTGAACTCGATCATTGGCCTCATACGGCTTATCAAGTTAAAAAACTGAGCGTAGAAGGCGTTCCAGTTTTTAGTATTGAATGTGCCAAGTATTTCGACCGCCCGGAAATGTACGCAGAAAACAATCAAGCTTATGCTGATAACGGAGAGCGCTTCTCGTTCTTTAGTGCAGCCTGTCTTGATATGCTTCCTAAGCTTGGTTTCCAACCGGATATCATTCATGCAAATGACTGGCATACTGGTTTCGTTCCTTTCTTGCTTAAATCGCGTTATCAACAACACGATTTCTTTGAAAATACGCGCAGTGTTATTTCGATTCACAATGCGGTTTTCAAAGGTGTGTTCGCCTACGATGAACTTCAATTCCTGCCAGAGATGCACCGTTACCATGCGCCTGAAGCTTCAGTGAGTGACACTCATGTCACTATGCTAAGAGCTGGAGTGATGTGTGCGGATAAAGTGAACGCAGTAAGTCCTACCTATGCAGAAGAGTTGAAAACGGAATTAGGTAGCCACGGTATGGCTGCAGAATTCCAACACAGATCTGCTGATCTGTTCGGCATTTTGAATGGGTGTGATTATGGGGCTTGGAATCCGGAAACTGATGCTTTCCTTCCTCGTAAATACAAAGCGACCAAGCACAGCATGGCTCGCGGAAAATCAGCTTGTAAGCAAAAACTGCAACAAGATGTAGGTTTACCCGTTGCCGATTGCGCGGTTTATGGCATGGTTTGTCGCTTGACGAATCAAAAAGGTGTTCATTACTTACTGCCTATCATCGAACAGTTTTTGAAAAATGATCTTCAGATCGTGATTGTCGGTACTGGCGATCCGGTTTTGGCGAGTCAATTGAAAGAGCTATCAGCGCTTCACTCAGATAAGTTCTCGTTCGTAGAAGCGTACAATAATGAACTTGCGCACTTGGTTGAAGCAGGCTCTGATTTCTTCTTGATGCCTTCGGAATTTGAACCGTGTGGCTTAAACCAAATCTACAGCATGGCTTACGGTACTTTGCCGATTGTTCGTTCTGTGGGAGGTTTAAAAGACAGCGTGAATGATTACGATGAAGATCCTGAAGTCGCGACTGGGTTTGCTTTTGAAGAGCCAACACCGCAAGCGTTATTGGCTGTGTTACATCGTTCATTACTGCTTTACGCACAAAACCCATCTGAAATTAAGCGTGTTCAGCTTTATGCGATGCAGCAAGATTTTAGTTGGGAAGATGCGGCTAAAGAATACCTAGCTATGTATCATTCAGCATTTTAACTTGTTGACTTAGCTTTAAAGTTAGCTGGCGAGCAACTGCCGCTCGTACTAAATGAAGGCGCTCTAATTGTAGAGTGCCTTTTGGTTTCCTGGTCAGAGCACATCACGTTTACGAAGACAAAGCTTGCAAACTCATTTTAGTCAGGTAGAAAAGGTGAGGTAGGTATTCACATGACTAATGATAGGTTTGACACTATTATCACTTAAAGTTCTTAATAGCGTGGTATCCTTAGTCATCGCCTCGTGATGAGGCATAGCTCCATTCCAATAATTAAAGCGATAGGTATGTCTGAGAGTTTACTATTTCATAAAACATTTACTCACCCTACGAGCGATGAGTGGGTTGTATTTGTGCATGGCGCAGGAGGCAGTTCCTCCATCTGGTTCAAGCAGATCAAAGCGTATAAACAGCATTTCAACTTACTTCTCATTGATCTGAGAGGGCACGGTAAATCAGACAATATACTTAAAGGGCTGATTTCGAATCGTTATACGTTCAAATCGGTGACGCTTGATATTCTTAAAGTGTTAGACCATCTTAAGATCCGTTCTGCACATTTCGTTGGCATGTCTTTGGGCACGATTATTGTGCGTAACGTTGCCGAACTGGCGGCTGGCCGTGTACGTTCAATGGTACTGGGTGGCGCTGTCACCAAGCTAAACACTCGCTCTCAAGTGTTAATCAAGTTGGGTAACCTCAGCAAGCACATCATTCCTTACATGTGGTTATACAGCCTTTTTGCTTATGTTGTGATGCCACAAAAAAGCCAAAAAGAGTCTCGTCACCTTTTTATCCGCGAAGCCAAAAAACTGTGCCAGAAAGAATTTAAACGCTGGTTTATCTTAACGGCTGATGTAAACCCCTTGATGAAATATTTTAAAGATAGAGAGCTACCAATACCGACTCTTTATTTGATGGGTGAACGTGACTACATGTTTATTAAGCCTGTAAAAGAAATGGTTGCAGCGCATGAATCGAGTGAGTTAGTAGAAATCCCGAATTGTGGACACGTGTGTAACGTGGAAAACCCTGAAGAGTTTAATCAGCGTTCGATTGCGTTTATTCAAAAACAAATTCAGTGATTTTCTAGGCGTGAAATCAAAGATGATGAGTTAATCGAATTGAAATAAAAACGGGAAGCTAACTTTAGCTTCCCGTTTTTAATTGGAGGAGGTATCTGACCGAATCGTTCTATCAGGTCACTGAAACCCTGCTATTCAGGTGAGGCAGCACCGCACTGCCAGCAAGAGCCGAATTGCGCTTCGTTGACTTCATGACACTCACCACAACGCCACTCTTCATAGATGATCGAATCTTGCTGCTTTTGGTAGTCATTGACGAGCATGCGAGCTTTACTGGCCAATTCTGGCTCATATAACCATACGTAAGGGTCAGTTTCTTCGGTGAATGGGATTTCCCCCTTTAATCCGAACAACCCCTCACCACGGACTTCACAGGCAATATTCTCGCTTTCTAATAATCCACAGATGATATGAGCTTCTGTCGGATTCGATGCACTGAAGATTTTCATTGAAATAGAACCTTATTCGGCTATCTGTGTTATTTAGCTATTATAAATTATTCAGCTATATACGTTATTCAGCTACGGGTGCTGAGCGAAACTTACCCATCAACCATTTAGCCACTATTGGGAATATACCCAATAACGCAAATGACAATAGTACTGAAGGGGAGACGATGCCCGAAAGTGAATCAATTTCTGCGAGCTGAGTACCAGCATTCAAGAAAACCGCCGTCCCCGGTAACATCCCGATTTGACTCGTAATGTAGTAACGACTCACTGACATCGGTGTTAGACCCATCAATAGGTTGATAAGGAAAAATGGGAATACAGGAATCAGACGCAGAGAAAACAGGTAAAATGCGCCGTCTTTTTCAACCCCCTTGTTAATCGTCGCCAATTTGTCACCAAACTTGGTTTGAATCCAGTCACGCAACAGGTAACGGCTACTTAAGAAAGCTAAGGTCGCACCGATCGCACTTGCGAAAGATACCAGTAGCAAGCTGTTCCAGAAGCCAAATAGCGCGGCCCCTAATAAGGTTACAACAGCGGCACCAGGAATGGAGAAAGCCGTAATCATGACATACGCGACAAAATAGATAGCGGCAGCCGCAATAAAGTTGCTGTCAATGTAGTCATTTAACACAGCTTGTTGGGCCTTAGCATTTTCAAGCGTTAAGTACTGGCCGAAATTGATGCCTAACAAGACGATGGTTACGACCAACACAATACCCAATATCATTTTCTTACTCATTGATACTTCCTCTAAATTTTCAATGCATACCGATAGTATAGATAGACAGGCAAAGCATAGATTAACTTTCACCAGATATAAAAAAAGCCGCAGTAAATGCGGCTTAGTTATGTATATAGATTGCACTGACAATGTTAATTGACGCGCTTGATAAGCTCTTCGCGACGCTGCTGCGGTATAACAGACCAATGTGTACCATTAATCGCGCCTTCTAGCGCCCAAAGTAGTTCAATACTGACAGAAGACGCATGCGATTCTTTGATGGCGTTAAATGCGTTTACAGAGCCAGATTCATATAAACGTTCTACAGAATCGATCCCTGCCTTTTTCAACATACGCTCGGTAGCGAGTCGAAGATTAGGCAGATCTTTGAGTCGGGTCGGCTTAGCAGAAGACTGCTCAGCTTTTTCTTCTTTAGCAAAACCTAGAGACGTGGTTGCAAGCTGCAAGATTTTCTCTTGGTCTTGCCAGAGGCCTTCAGGTAAAGCGAAATATTTAGTAACGACAGGGAAACCACGTTTTTTGTAGACGTACGGTTGAAACCCTTGTTGTTCGAATTGTTTAGTTGTGCCTTTGTCTGCGCGTATGTGCAACTGGTCATTTACAACCAGAGCAAACATAGTGTCATCAGCAAAAAGACCGAAGCCACCAAACATTGAGCGTGATTTTATTTTTCCTAGGGACTCAAATAACTTCATCGAGTCCTTTAGTATCGGTTTATCCATGTTATTTATCTCGGTGTATTTGAACTACGCCACCAAATAAGCAGGTCCGAGAGATTAGCAAAATGTTGCAATTAAATTGTCAATAAGCCGTAAATTACTAAATTATTAGTAGTTACTGCATTTTGCCATCGGTAACCCCGCTACCATACCAACGAGTGGTTTAGGCCGGAAGCTTTGCGTCTCACTCTTTCGAGTGGTTTGCCCTGTGCGTGACTGATTGAATAGAATAAAGTTTTTGTTGAATGAAGCTCACACTTGATATTTCAAAATGTGATACTGCTTCAATTAATGATCTTTCATTTGTGCATAAGGGTTCATTATAGTTGCTGATAAAAAAAGCGCACCTAAAGGTGCGCTTGATGAAATTAAACTCGAATTATCAATTAATTTAACGTCTTAACTGTACTTCGTTCAACAATTTCAGGGTGCATTTCGAAGACGCGTTTTTCGTGGTCTTTGTCTTTGATGCGCTCCAATAGAATTTCGAATGCATTCTTACCAACACGACGTTTTGGTTGGTGAACTGTCGTTAACGGCGGAGAGAAGTATTCAGCGAGTTCGATGTTGTCGTAACCGATCACTGAGATATCTTCAGGAATGCGGATGCCTTTTTCTTGCAGTCGGCTCATTAAGCCGAGTGCCATTGTGTCGTTAAAGCAGAATACCGCCGTTGGACGATCTTCCATCTCAACGATTTGTTCTGCAGCAAGAACAGCCGTATCACACTCAAAGTTGCCTTCGATGATCATATTTTCATCAGCAGAAATCTTTGCTTCGTTCAGTGCGCGCTTGTAACCGGCAATACGTTCAACACATGCTGCTTTGTCTAAGTGGCCACTTAAACATGCAATCTTAGAGTGACCGCGTTCAATAAGGTATTTGGTCGCTAGGTAGCCACCTTCTTCTGAGTTATCGATGATCTTATCAGCCTGAGAGCTCTCAGGGCCCCAGTCCATGATAACTTTAGGGATGTCAGCGTGACGGTCTAACATCTCTCTTAGTTCTTCAGTTAGGTCAGAACACATAACTAAGATGCCATCTACACGTTTCTCTGCAAGCATTCGAATGTAGTCACGTTGCTTCTCATAGATGCCGCCCGTATTACACAGGATCAAAGTGTAACCTTGACGGTAGCAGTAGCTCTCAACACCATCGATAACTTCAGAGAAGAATAGATTAGTTGATTGAGTCACTAGCATGCCGATGGTGCGTGTTGTATTACACTTCAAGCTACGAGCAACAGCACTTGGTGCATAGTTCAGTTCATCTACGGCTTTGTTTACTTTTTCTTGCGTTGCTTCTGCAACAAAGCGAGTTTTATTGATTACGTGAGAAACGGTTGTTGTTGATACGCCGGCTAAGCGAGCGACATCTTTTATAGTGGCCATGGTTTTATCCTATTAGAAGCTACTTTCCCAAAGTACGGAATAAAGTAGCCGTTAAGCTACCTAACTAAGAGCTTAAATTTGTAGGGCTCTTTGGGTACTAAAAGTGCTAAAAAACAAAAAACCGCTATTGAGCGGCTTGTCTTAACACCGAAATGCTCAAAACTATAATAAGCATAGCATTTCGTGAATGTTTCATATTTTATCGTTTGCGGTCACAATTTTAGACTGACTAGAAATTACTCGCAATAAAATTCACCCGGAAATCCGGGTGAATTGTCACATTCTTCTGAATTTATTTAACGAGTCATCCAATAAGCTATTCACCAGCTAAATATTGAGTGTCTAATTGACAGAATGCGAGTAGCAACGATGAGACGGAGGCGTAGAAACCGAATTCATCAACGTCATGACATTTCACGTTGAACTTTGGTAACCAAGTCAGCAGTTGTTGTTCGATAAACTGCTGTTGAGCGGCAAATGAATTCTCTAGTTCTTCTTCAATATTCGTTTCGTTTGAACGAATGATCAAGTTACCAAGGAAATCGAGTTCGATAGCAATGTGGTCTGCTGGCTCTTTTAGATCTTGGTTCACAACTAAGTTGTGCTTAGCCATGATCTCTTCCATATCTTTTGCTGGCTTATCATTCAAAAGGCCAGTTTCGCCGATATACATTGAAGCGTAAGGAAGAGCGCCGTGCTTATCTGTCTTTAAGAAAAGATCGCAAAAGTCTGCAGACAGTTCTAGCTGAGCATCTTCACGAGTTTGTAGGCGGTTCAGCGCATCCACTAACTTATCAATCGCTGGCTTTAGTGTCTCATTTTCGCCTAAACCAGTTAGGAAAGAACGAATTTCAACAGAGTGGTAGTGATCGAGTTCTTCTTGAGTGAGCTCTTTGGCAAATAAGCTTGATAGCCACCAGTATATTTCTGCTCTTTGCTCGTTGAACGCTTTCGTATCTTTCATTTGTTAGATCCTGACTTAGTCTTGTGATGTTGCTTATATGCATCTTGAAGTCACTTGGGCATAAGCACACCAAGGCTGAATAACAAGGTTATTTGCGAAACGCAAAGTTACTCGTTAGTAGTAATGCCTATATTGAATTGCGATGGACGATAAATAGCAAGGTTTAAGATTGTCTTGTATCAAAAAAAATCCATGTTTCTGGCTTTTATCTTCTGTACCACTAGAATTGTTACTAGTTATGAATAGAATAGTCACTGAAACTATTAAATAAGAAAAGTGGTGTAGATGAGCTATCACGTATTAGTCGTAGAAGATGATGTGGTAACCCGCAGTAAACTGGTTGGATACTTCCAGAACGAGGGTTACACAGTGAGCGAAGCAGAAAGCGGCGCTCAAATGAGAAACGTGTTAGAAGAAAACAACGTTGACCTCATTATGCTGGACATCAACTTACCAGGCGAAGATGGATTGATGCTAACTCGCGAATTACGCAGTCAATCAGACATTGGAATTATTTTAGTTACTGGACGCACGGATAGCATCGACAAGATCGTAGGCCTTGAAATGGGCGCTGACGATTACGTTACTAAACCCTTCGAACTTCGCGAGTTATTAGTTCGAGTTAAAAACCTACTTTGGCGTATCTCTGCTGCTCGTAAAACAGCAGCGGGCGCTGTAGAAGAAACATCAGATGAGTCTGTGGTTCGTTTTGGTGAGTGGACATTTGATATCCCTCGTCGTGCGTTAAGCAAGAACGGCGAACCAGTGAAACTGACCAAAGCAGAATACGAACTGCTAGTGGCTTTGTCTTCTTACCCTAATCAAGTATTAAGCCGCGAACGTATTTTGAATATGATTAGCCACCGAGTGGACGCGCCTAATGACCGTACTATCGACGTGCTGATTCGTCGTATGCGTGCAAAAATGGAGTTCGATCCTAAGAACCCACAAATCTTTGTGACGGTTCACGGTGAAGGTTACATGTTCGCTGGTGATTGATTTCCTTCGGGAGTGATTAATTAACAACGACATTTAAACGTAAAAAGCCGAGACATCATTGATGTCTCGGCTTTTTTATTACTTAGCTTTTATTGTTAACGACCAGAGAATCTACAAATACTTGGCGACTCTGTATGCTTAAGATGAGTTTAAAGATTCAATGGGCTTATTGAGGCTGAGCCGCAGAAACTTCACCGTCATCTTCAACTAAGCTGGAAGCTTCTGGAATCACCGGCTCTTCAACAATGTCATTGCTTGTATCAAGCCAATCACGTAAATCTTGCCAAACTAATCCCATGGTTTCGTGCCAGTAACGCTCAGTCTGCTCAAGGTATAGCGCTTTTGGCATGTACTTATTCCAAGGCTCAACAACGCCTTCTTGTGCAAGGTAGTTGGTTGGTGCAGGCAGTGGTTTCATACCAGCTGCATGGAATTCATTGAGTGCACGAGTCATATGGCTCGCTGAAGTCACTAGAACCATTTTTTTATTCTTAACGAACGCAGCGGCTTGGCGAGCTTCTTCCCAGGTGTCTTTTGCGGTTTCAAGCAGAATGATGTCGGGCTTTGCTACGCCTAGTGCTAATGCAACTTTAGCCATCATTCTTGCGTTACTGACTTCAGTGCCTGCGCCATAGCCAGACAAAATGAGTTTTGCACCAGGGTAAAGGCGTAGAATACGAATCCCTTCACTTAAACGCATCAGGCCGGTGCGGCTAAGTTCTGATGTCGGTGGAATTTGGTCGTCTACGACGTGACCACTTCCAAGAACCATCACGTAATCGACGGTTTCATCGACAGGTAAAAATGCGGTGTGTTGCCTTTCCATTGGCATTAAAAGTTGACTAGAAACTGGCTGGAAAGCGATTAGGAAAATACCACATAGGGCTGAGAGGGTGATTAGGCAACCAGTCTTCCTTTTGGTAGTAAACATCACTAGGGCTAAACCCAGAAAAGCGAGAATTAACATTGCTGGCAGTGGCATCAATAGCGAAGACACTACTTTTTTCAGCTCAAACATATCCGAATAGTCCGAAAAAACATCACTTAGTAGTAAAAAGAGACATCGCCTCTTTATTCCTGAAATTCCTGTGACAGAATAGCAGGCACGATAGGACATAATAACTCAAGTAGCCGTGACTGAAGACCGTAATTTCGACGATATTGCCCACAAATTTGCAAAAAATATTTACGGCTCTGACAAAGGAGAGATCCGTCAGATCATCGTATGGGAAGATTTAGAACAAGCTTTGAGCAAGTTTGAGCAATCAGCTTCTCCGCTGCATGTGCTTGATGCTGGAGGCGGCCTTGCACAGATGTCGCAAAAAATTGCGTCGCTTGGGCATAACGTTTCTCTGTGTGATCTCTCTTCTGAAATGCTGAAGCTCGCAGAAGAAAGTATCAGCGAAGCGGGTTTGCTAGAGCAATATCGATTTATTCATTCACCAGTACAAAAAGTCGCAGAACATCTAGATGAGAAAGTCGATTTTGTGATGTTTCATGCCGTAATGGAATGGTTAGCCGATCCTAAAGAGGCGCTTGATTTATTGCTTGAACAAGTTAAACCGGGTGGCGTTGCCTCGATAATGTTTTACAACCACCACGGATTAGTCCTGAAAAATGTGATTTGTGGCAACATTCCTCATGTATTGAATGGGATGCCACATCGAAAACGGTTTAAGCTGCAACCACAAAAAGGCTTGAAGCCGGAAGAGGTTTATCAATGGATAGAAGACGCTGGTCTAGAAATCTGTGGTAAATCAGGCATTCGCTCTTTCAGTGACTACATAGGTAATATGGAGTACATGGGCGATTACCAATTTGAAGATGTATTGGAACTGGAAAAACAGCTATGTCGCCAAGAGCCATATCTGTCACTAGGCCGTTATATTCACGTTTGGGCTCAAAAACCTGCGCAATAACAGCGGTGAATGTGGTAAAAGAAGCCACAACATGCGCTATGCAATCGTAAGAAGCCCGCGTCATAAAGAAATAGGCGTCATATCTAATACATTCGATATGACGAAGAACAGTAACAGGAACCACAATGAGTGAAATGACTCAAACTGCCGAAGAGCAGCCAATTGATGAGTTGGTGGGCTGGGTCAAGCAGCATGATTTTTCATTAAACTTGCCACCAGAGCGCTTAGCATTTTTGATTGCTATCGCAGTACTAAGCAATGAAAGGTTCGATGAAGAGTTGGGCGAGGGTGAACTGCACGATGCATTTACCATCGTCACTCGACTGTTTGAAGATACTGGCGAAGCGTCCGCGTTTCGTGCCAACAATGCCATCAACGAGTTAGTTAAACAGAAGTTGATTAGCCGCTTTACCAGCGAAATCACCGATGGTGCGAGTATTTATCGCTTATCACCATTGGCGATTGGTATTTCAGATTATTATTTACGCCACCGTCAGTTCTCTAAGTTGAAACTGTCTATCCAGCTTTCTATGGTTGCAGATGAGATGGCAAAAGCCATTGAAGCAGCACAAAAAGGCGGAACTCCAGGACATTGGAGAAAGAATGTTTACGGCGTGCTCAAGTATTCTGTTGGTGAAATTTTCGATCAGATTGATCTTAACCAACGTGTTATGGATGAGCAGCAGCAAACCGTTAAACAGCAAATTGCCGACCTTTTAAACAAGGATTGGCGAGAGGCGATTAACAACTGTGAAACCTTGCTTTCAGAAACCTCGTCCACACTAAAAGAATTGCAAGACACCTTGCAAGCGGCGGGGGGTGAACTGCAAACACAGATCCTCGATATTCAAGAAATTGTTTACGGTGACGATGAACTCGAGTTCGTTGGCGAAACCCTGTTCGGGTTGCAGATGAAGCTAGACCGAATCACCAGTTGGGGCCAACAAGCCATCGATTTATGGATCGGCTACGACCGCCATGTTCACAAGTTCATCCGTACCGCGATTGATATGGATAAAAACCGCGCCTTTAGCCAACGCTTGCGTCAGTCAGTCACTGACTACTTTGATGCGCCTTGGTTATTGACCTACGCCGATGCTGAGAAGCTGACGGATCTTCGTGATGAAGCGCTCGTGCTTCGTGATGACGAAGTGATGGGACAAGCGCCAATCGACGTAGAGTACGAAGAATTTGAGCAAGTAAATGACCTGCTTTCAGATCGAATTGCAGAGATGTTAAAAGCTCACAAACAGCAAGGCGCGCCAATTGATCTTGGCCTTGTGTTACGCGATTACCTCGCTGCACACCCTCGCACACACCATTTTGATTTAGCCAGAATTGTTGTCGACCAAGCCGTGCGCTTAGGTTACTCAGAGTCTGACTATCAGGCTATTCAGCCAGATTGGCAGGCAATTAACGATTTCGGTGCAAAGGTACAAGCAAATGTCATTAACAAGTACTGATGATTACATGCCAGAGAAACTGGTAAAAGCGATAGCGAACCCACTGTTCCCTGTGCTAGATAGCATGCTGCGTTCAGGTAAGCATGTTTCAACAGAAGACCTAGATAACCACGCGTTGCTGTCTGATTTTGAAGTTGAGCTTCAGCATTTCTATCAACGCTACAATACGGAACTGGTAAAAGCGCCGGAAGGTTTCTATTACCTGCGTCCGCGTTCTACGTCTCTGATTGGTCGTAGTGTGTTGTCTGAGCTCGACATGTTGGTTGGAAAGGTGTTGTGTTTCTTATACCTAAGCCCAGAACGTCTTGCTCATGAAGGTATCTTCACCAACCAAGAACTGTTTGATGAGTTGATGTCGTTAGCGGATGAGAAAAAACTCATGAAGCTAGCAACCAACCGTGCGTCTGGTTCTGACCTAGATAAAGAAAAGCTGTTCGAAAAAGTACGTACTTCTTTACGTCGCTTACGCCGTATCGGTATGTTGATTGCGATTGGTGAAACCGGCAAGTTCCGTATCAGCGAAGCGGTATTCCGTTTTGGCGCTGACGTTCGTGTTGGCGATGATATGAAAGAAGCGCAGTTACGTCTTATCCGTGATGGTGAAGCTGTGGTGCATACCCAAGAGCCTAACCAAGGTAGCTTGTTGAATGAAGAACAAGCGGAAGCTGCATCAGAACTAGACGTAGATGAAAACGGTCAACAAGACATTTTTAACGATCAAGCCGGCTTTGACCTTGAGTCAAACGATGGCGAACAAACAAAAGTAGAAGGTGAAGCATGATTGAAAGAGGTAAGTATCAATCATTAACCATGGTCAACTGGAACGGCTTCTTTGCGCGTACTTTTGATATTGATGGATTGGTTACAACGCTTTCTGGCGGTAACGGTGCGGGTAAGTCGACCACAATGGCGGCATTCATCACAGCACTGATCCCTGACCAAAGCCTTCTGCATTTCCGTAACACAACGGAAGCGGGTAGCTCACAGTCATCTCGTGATAAAGGCCTTTACGGTAAGCTTCAGCCAGGCGCATGTTATGCCGCACTAGATGTTGTGAACTCTCGTAATCAGCGTCTATTGTTTGCAGTAAAACTGCAGCAAGTCGCGGGTCGTGATAAGAAAGTCGACATTAAACCGTTCGTTATCCAAGGCCTTCCAAGTCATGTGAAACCAACGGATGTGTTGATTCAGAACGTTTCAGACAGCCACGCTCGCGTATGTCAGTTGAACGACGTGAAAGCGGCGGTTGCACAATACGAAGGCACGCATTTTAAGGCCTTCTCTTCGATTGTTGATTACCACTCGCAAATGTTTGAATACGGTGTGGTACCGAAGAAACTACGTAACAGCAGCGACCGTTCTAAGTTCTACCGCCTAATTGAAGCATCACTTTACGGTGGTATCTCAAGTGCGATTACGCGTTCTCTGCGTGATTACCTGTTACCGCAAAATGGTGGTGTGAAGAAAGCGTTCCAAGACATGGAATCAGCACTACGCGAAAACCGTATGACGCTAGAAGCGATCAAAACGACTCAGTCGGATCGTGATTTGTTTAAGCACTTGATCACTGAATCTACGAACTACGTGGCAGCAGATTACATGCGCCATGCTAACGATCGTCGCAACAAGCTTGATCAAACCATGAAGTTCCGTGGTGAGCTGTTTGGTTCTCGTGAAACCTTGCTTGATCAAAACAACTTGTTGAACCGCGTTCAAGAAGAACTAGAGTTACTTGTCGATCAAGAATCAGCACTAGAGCAAGATTACCAAGCGGCTTCGGATCATCTGCAATTAGTTCAAACTGCACTTCGTCAGCAAGAGAAAATTGCCCGCTACAGCGAAGATCTAGAAGAGCTTAACGAGCGTCTAGAAGAGCAAATGATGGTGGTTGAAGAAGCTCAAGAGCGAGTACTTCTTGCTGAAGAGCAGGCAACCATCACTGAAGAAGAAGTGGATAGCCTGAAAACTCAGCTTGCTGACTACCAACAAGCGTTGGATGTTCAGCAAACGCGTGCACTTCAATACCAGCAAGCGGTTCAAGCATTAGAGAAAACTAAGCAGTTGCTTGGTGATGAATCTATTACGGCAGAAAGCGCACTAACTCTGGTTTCAGAGCTAAAAGCACAAGAAGAATCAAGCACTCAAACGCTACTGTCGACGAAGCATAAACTAGACATGTCTTCTGCTGCTTCTGCACAGTTCGACAAAGCACTCGCTCTTGTTAAAAGTATTGTGGATGACGTTGAACGTAAAGAAGCGTCTAGCAGCGCTAAACAAGCGTTAGAGAAAGGTCGTAACGCAAAACACGTTGTTGAAAATGAACAGCAGTGGCGTGCTCAGCACCGTGATATGGCTCGTGATGTGGCTCAGCAGCGTCAAGTAAAAGAGCTTGCGACTGAATACCAAAAGCAACACAACATTTCACTGACTGACGAAGCGGTTTTCGACGAAGAGCGCGAACGTCATGCAATGCAGATCGAAACGCTTGAGTACGCTCAAGAAGAGTTACGTGAAGCGAAAAGTGAACAGCGTCGTGTACAACAAAACCACGACCAAGAGATTCAAAAACTAGAGTCTATTGCTCCTGCTTGGATCACAGCAAACGATGCGCTTGAAGCATTGAGAGATCAAACCGACGCTGAGCTAGAAGATAGCCAAGCGGTGATGACTCAAATGCAGCAAGTGCTTGAAGATGAGAAATCGCAAGCGGCAGCAAAAGATCAGTTGGCTACGCGCCGAGCTGAACTTGAGCAAGAGATTGAGCGTTTAGCTTCGCCAGGTGGCTCTAACGATCCTCGTTTGAAAGGTCTGGCGGATACGCTTGGTGGCGTGTTGCTTTCTGAGATCTACGATGACATCACGATTGGTGATGCGCCGTACTTCAGTGCGATGTACGGCCCAGCTCGTCACGCAATTGTGGTTTCTGATCTTGATGGTATTAAAGAGAAGCTGGTGGATCTTGATGATTGTCCAGAAGACCTTTACATCCTAGAAGGCGATGTCGACGCGTTTGATGACAGTTCATTTAATGCCGATGAGCTTGAAGGCGCAGTATGTGTTCAGCTGAACGATCGCCAAATGCGTTACTCACGTTTCCCTGAGATCCCACTGTTTGGCCGTGCGGCTCGTGAACAACGTCTAGAGAAATTGCGCGAAGAGCGTGACGTTGTTGTTGAGAACCACGCGAAAGCCGCGTTTGACTCTCAAAAGCTGAATCGTCTATATCAAGCATTCAACAGCTTTGTTGCGAAGCACCTGCACGTTGCGTTTAACGCAGACCCAGAACAAGCACTTGCTGCGATTCGTGATAAGCGTAATCAAATTGTTCGTTCTCTGGCTGAGCTTAACTCTAAAGAGCAGCAGCAACGTAGCCAGCTTCTACAAAGCAAGCAGGCACTCGGTGCGCTAGATAAATTAGCTCCAATGGTTCGTATTTTAGAAGACGAAACATTGGCTGAGCGCTTAGCTGAATTAGAAGCACAACTAGAACGTCTGAGTGAAGCTAAGTCTTACTTGAATACGCACGGCAAGGCGCTTGCTTCTCTAGAACAGATCGTATCTGCACTAGACGCTGACCCAGAGCAGTTCGAAGCTTTGGAAGCCGAATATCGTCAAGCTGATAACGCGCTACAAACGCTAAAAGGCAAAGTGTTCGCACTGTCTGATCTGATTGAGCGTCGTCACTACTTTGCTTACGCAGATTCTGTTGATTTGCTTAACAAGAGCAGTGAACTGAGCGAGCAATTAAAAGCGAAACTGGTTCAAGCTGAACAAGCAAGAACCAAAGGCCGCGATGGTTTGAAGCAAGCTCGCGAACAGATGAACCAATACAACCAAGTATTGACGGCACTGAAGAGCTCACATCAAGCGAAGCAAGAAACGGTTCAAGAGTTCAAACAAGAGCTACAAGAGTTTGGCGTAAACGCTGATGAAGGCGCTGAAGAGCGTGCTGTACGTCGTCGTGACGAGCTTCAAGAGCGTCTGCACACATCTCGCAGCCGTAAGAGCGAATACGAGCGTACGATTACGTCAACAGAACTTGAGATGAAAGCCCTAGCTAAGCGTCTTAAGAAAGTTCAGAAAGAGTACACAGAACTTCGTACTTTCGTTGTTGCAGCAAAAGCAGGCTGGTGTTCAGTACTTCGCTTAGCTCGTGAAAATGATGTTGAACGTCGTTTGCACAAGCGTGAACTGGCTTACCTAACGGCGGGCGAGCTTCGCTCTATGTCGGATAAATCACTGGGTGCGCTACGTCTAGCTGTAGCTGACAATGAAGATCTACGTGATTCGCTGCGTCTATCTGAAGACAACGCACATCCAGAGCGTAAGGTTCTGTTCTATATTGCAGTTTACCAACATCTTCGCGAGCGTATTCGCCAAGACATCATTCATACGGATGATCCGGTAGAAGCAATCGAAGAGATGGAAGTTGAGCTAGCCCGACTAACAGAAGAACTGACGCAGCGTGAAAACCGCTTGGCGATCAGCTCTGAGTCGGTAGCAAGCATCATCAAGAAAACGATTCAGCGCGAGCAGAACCGTATTCGTATGCTGAACCAAGGTTTGTCGAACATCTACTTTGGTCAGGTTAAGGGCGTACGTCTGAATGTTAAGATTCGTGAAAGTCACGAGATCTTGCTATCAGGTCTAGCGACTCAGCAAGAGCAACACAAAGACTTGTTTGAATCAACGCGCTTTACCTTCTCAGAAGCGATGGCGAAGTTGTTCCAACGTGTTAACCCACATATCGATATGGGTCAACGTTCTCCACAAGTTCTAGGTGAAGAGCTACTGGATTACCGTAACTACCTAGAGCTAAGTGTTGAAGTTAACCGTGGTTCTGATGGTTGGTTACAAGCTGAATCGGGCGCACTTTCTACCGGTGAAGCGATCGGTACTGGTCAATCTATCCTATTGATGGTTGTTCAGAGCTGGGAAGAAGAGTCTCGTCGACTTCGTAGCAAAGACATCGTTCCATGTCGCTTGTTGTTCCTTGATGAAGCAGCACGTCTGGATGCGAAATCTATCTCTACACTGTTTGAACTGTGTGACCGTCTAGGTATGCAGCTTCTGATTGCAGCACCAGAGAACATTAGCCCAGAGAAAGGTACAACCTACAAACTGGTTCGTAAGGTCTTCAAAGACCACGAACACGTACATGTTGTTGGCCTGCGCGGTTTTGCTCAAAACAAACCAGCATCTCCGGTGCAAGAGCTTATCGAAGAAACTGAGCAATAACTTTGATAGCCGAATTATAATCTTGATAGCCGAGCAATAACCTTGATAGCTTAGCTATAAGCTCGAAAGCGACTCAATGATATTTGTTCAAAGCCCCTAATCATTAGGGGCTTTTTTGTACCTTGAATCTAATTTCTTACTTCTTACTTCTTACTTCTTACTTCTTACTTCTTACTTCTACAGCAGAACCCCTCCCGCTTAATCCTTTCGTCGACACTGATAAGACCACTTATACATTATGGTTATTATCAATGGAACTTGTTTGAGGTCACACGCACAAAACCACAAATAATGTATGGTAATGACATAGATTTAATAATATTAATAATATTGTATTACTTAAATTTTAATTATTGATAACTCGCGTGTGCGAAAGGTAAAGGTAGGACTTAGGTATGATTCAAATCGTGATTGATGGGAAATATCGAATCGTCGAGCAAGGACAAACCGTTCTTGAAGCGGCAAAAACATGTGGTTTGGAAATCCCATCTTTATGTGGTTTGAACAAAACAGCGGATAAAGTGCCGTGTGATTTGTGTGTCGTTGAAGTTGATGGCGTTGGTGTTACTCGCTCTTGTGAGCTTGAAGTGTCTAATGGGTTGAATATTACCACTCAGTCAAAACAGTTAACGAATCATCGACAAGAAGCGTTGAATCGCATTATGACCGATCACTACGCTGACTGTGAGGCGCCATGCCAAACAGCCTGTCCTGCTGGGGTCGACATCCAATCTTACCTGCACCATATTGCTCAAAATGATCACATCAAAGCGATTGAGGTCATCAAAAAGACATTACCAATGCCGCTTTCAATTGGTCGTGTGTGTCCTGCTTTCTGTGAAACCGAATGTCGTCGTAACTTGGTTGATGAATCCATCGCGATTCGCCAACTCAAACGACACGCTGCCGACGCGGATTTAGCGGCTCAAGAGAGCTACATGCCAGCTAAGAAACCGAATAAAGGCAAGAGTATTGCAATTGTCGGTAGTGGCCCCGGTGGGCTTACGGCGGGTTATTACCTATCTAACGAAGGCTATGATGTCAGTGTCTATGAGTCGATGCCGCAAGCGGGTGGTTGGCTGCGTTACGGTATCCCTGAATATCGCTTACCTAAGTCGATTCTAGATAAAGAAATCGAGTTGATGTGTCGCAACGGAATGGTGGTTGAGTGCGGTAAAAAACTCGGTGTTGATTTTACACTGTCTGATTTAAGTAACGATTTTGATGCGGTTTGTTTAGCCGTTGGCGCATCACAAGCGGTTGAAATGAATTACCCGGGTAGTGAACTCGGCGGTTGTTATTTGGGTGTCGATTATCTGAAAGATTACGTGACCGATCAGCAGTATGTCACAGGTAAAAAGGTCGCAGTAATTGGTGGCGGTAATACCGCGATTGACTGCGCTCGAACCGCAGTTCGTGATGGCGCGGATACTACGCTGATTTATCGTCGTACTCGAGATGAGATGCCTGCAGAAGATTACGAAATCGAAGAAGCTGAGCATGAAGGTGTGAAGTTCCATTTCTTAACCAACCCGGCAGCAAACATAGCCGATGAAAATGGTCATGTATCAGAAATACGATTAGAGCGTATGGCTTTGGGTCCGGCTGATGCTTCAGGTCGTCGCAGCCCTAAACCAACGGGCGAGTTCTTTGTTGAAGCGTTTGATACGGTTATTGCTGCTGTGTCACAAAAGCCTGATCTGAGTTTTATGGACAATGAAGCAATTGATATTCCTCTTACTCGTTGGAATACCGCAGATGCTGATCCACAAACCATGCATACCGGAACCGGAAATATTTTCAGTATTGGTGATTTCCGACGCGGCCCTGCAACTGCAGTCGAAGCGGTTGGGGATGGGCGTATTGCTGCACAAGCGATCGATCGCTTCTTCCATGGTGATATGGAAAATATTCCGGCTAAACCGTTTAACTCAAGAAAGCACAAACAGCTCAAAGCGGTGGATCCTGAGCAATACAAATCTATACAACGCATGGCGCGCAAGATCATGCCTGAGCTAACGCCCGAACAGCGTGAACAAAGCTTCGATGAAGTAGAAACAGGGTTTGATAATGCCGATGCAATCGCTGAAGCTGCAAGATGTCTAGAGTGTGGCTGCCAAGCTAATACAGATTGCGACCTACGAGACTACTCGACTGAATACAAAGCAACGCAAACCCATCCTGAATACAAAATCGATGTGGCTTCGAATGAGAGTTGGCAGGCGATTCGTGCTGAAGAAGCGAAGGTCGGGTTAACAAGACAAAAATTTTCGGTCGATGACAGTTCTGAGTTCATTATCTTTGACGCTAACCGCTGTATTAGTTGTGGCCAGTGTATCCAAGCGTGTCGAGAACAGAATGTTCATGGCGTTCTAAGCTTCATGAACCAATCGGATGGCAAACCTGCATCAAGACCAGAATGTCGTCCTAACTTTGGGGCGGACAAGACCTTAATGGGCGACTCAAACTGCGTTCAATGCGGATCGTGTATTCAGGCGTGTCCAACCGGTGCAATGGTCGATGCTCGCGACAGAAAGCAGGGAGACACAGACGTACTCAAGAAAGTCGATACCATCTGCACTTATTGCGGTGTGGGTTGTAAGTTAACCATGCATATCGATGAGCAGAAAAACAAAATTCGCTATATCGAAGGCGGAGACTCTCCGGTTAATGAAGGCATGTTGTGTGTTAAGGGACGATTTGGCTTCGATTTTGTGGGCAGCGATGCGCGTTTAACCACACCATTAATTCGTAAAGATGGCTGGTTGCAACCTGCAAGTTGGGATGAGGCAGTTAAGCTTATTGCCGAGAAGTTTACTGCGATTAAGCAAGGCTTTGGCAGTAACGCTTTAGCGGGGTTCTCGTCGGCGAAAACCACCAATGAAGATAACTATGCCTTCCAAAAATTCATACGTCGTGAACTCGGTACCAATAACGTCGATCACTGTGCGCGCCTTTGTCACGCATCTACTGTTACTGGTTTAGAGGCTTCGCTAGGTAGCGGGGCGATGACCAATGATATTCCAAGCATCAAGCACTCAGATGTGATCTTTATTATTGGCTCCGACACCACGTCAGCACACCCAATTATTGGCTCGCATATCAAGCAAGCTGTGAGACATGGTGGAGCGAGATTGATCGTTGCCGATCCAAAACGAATCGATATTGCTGACCATGCTGAACTTTATTTAGCGCACCGACCGGGTACTGATGTAATGTTGATCAATGGTGTGATGCAGCAAATCATCAAACACGGTTGGTACGACCAAGAGTATATCGAAGACCGTGTGGATGGCTTTGATACCTTGCTTCAAGAGGTAATGTCACCAAGTTATTCACTAGACAAAGTGGAGCTGGTAACTGGCGTTAAAGCGGAAGACATCTTCGCAATGGCGCGATTGATTGGTACTGCAGAGCGTACAGCGGTGTACTACTCGATGGGCATTACGCAACATACCACTGGTCACGATAACGTTCGATCAATCGCTAACCTACAGCTCTTGTGTGGCAATATCGGAATTGAAGGCGGCGGTATCAACCCATTACGTGGTCAATCCAATGTTCAGGGTGCGTGTGACATGGGCGCATTGCCAAATAACCTTCCGGGTTATCAGAAAGTGTACAACCCAATGGTTCGTCAAAAATTCGCGATGGAGTGGGGTGTTTCTGACCTACCGGCTGAAACAGGCTTAACGTTGACCGAAATTATTGATGGAGCGTGTCATCGAGATGTTCGTGGTCTGTACGTAATGGGCGAGAACCCAGTGCTGAGTGACCCGAACCAAGCGCATGTGATTGAAGGTCTTGAAGCGTTAGATTTCCTCGTGGTTCAAGATATTTTCTTAACCGAAACCGCTCAATATGCCGATGTGGTGCTACCGTCTTGCTCGTTTGCTGAGAAGTCTGGTCATTTTACTAATACCGAGCGTCGTGTTCAGCGTATTAACCCGGCGGTATTGCCTCCAGGTGAAGCGAAAGAAGATTGGGTGATTATCCAAATGTTGGCTAATGCGATGGGCGGCAATTGGGAATATGACTCGGTTGCTGATATCACCAATGAGATAGCGCGTGTCACGCCACAGTATGGTGGTTTACGTTGGGAGAACATTACGGTGAACGGCGTGCAATGGCCAAGTAATAAGAACAACCCTGATGGCACACGTATCATGCACCAGACCCAATTTACGCGTGGGCGTGGTCAAATGGAGGCGATTCCGTTTAGATACGCTGCTGAGCTACCGGATGCGGAATACCCGTTAGTATTAACGACAGGCCGTATTCTAGAACAGTTCCACACCGGAACCATGACACGTAAAACAAAAGGGTTGGATAACTTAGCAGGGCCGCGTGCCATGGTGAGTGTTCATGATGCTGAAGCGCTAGGTATCTCGAATGGTCAGATGCTTAAGGTCTCAACACGTCGTGGTGAAATCGAAATCGCGGCCTTTGTGACTAAACGAATGCAAAAGGGTGTGGTATTTATTCCATTCCATTTTGTTGAATCACCAGTTAACCGTTTGACTACCACAGCGACTGATCCACACGCGAAGATCCCTGAATTTAAGGTGGCGGCTGTGCGTATTGATCCTATTCGTGAGCCTGAGTGTGAAGTAACAGAGGCTTAATCATATTAGCTCGGTGAAGACGGCTGGCATTAAAAAGCCGCGTAACTCTCAGAGTTATGCGGCCTTTTTATCGAGCTAGATTCAGTATCAATAACTGAGTCGTTTCGCTTTAATTTAGATGAGCTTAGTTTTGAACAATTTCGCTACCGTGAACACCAAATTGCTTAGCAGCGTAGGCAACGCGCTCTGCTGGTTTTGGGTATTCAGCCGGTGTGCCCAGGTTTTCAATATGATGCAAGCGAGGTAATAAACCTGCGCCGTTTGCAATCTGTATTGCTAATCCAGGGCGAGCGTTTAGCTCCAGTACCATCGGGCCTTCTTCTTGGTCTAAAACCATGTCCGTACCCATGTAACCAAGGCCTGTCATTTCCCAAGCACTTGATGCAAGTGTCAGCAGCTTTTCCCAATGGGGTACTTGTAGTAGCGCCAACTCTTTACCCGTATCTGGGTGGTGAGTCACTGGGTGGTCAAATTGAACCGCACGAACGGCTTTACCCGTAGCGATACAAATACCTACGCCCACAGCACCTTGGTGCAAGTTAGCTTTACCATCAGAAGCCGAAGTCGATAGACGCATCATCGCCATTACAGGGTAGCCCTTGAATACAATGATTCGTACATCTGGTACACCCTCGTAACTGAAGCCGTCAAAACACTCGTCAAACTTGATGAGGTTTTCAACTACAGCAACATCGTTCTTACCACCGAGTGAGAAAAGACCGGCGAGAGCGTTACTGATGTGGCGCTCTACGTCTTCTTCATTGATAGTAGAACCCGATGGCTTAGTGTAAACGCCGTCCTTGTGAGAAGTCACAACAAGGATACCTTTACCACCACTGCCTTGAGCTGGCTTGATTACGAAACCCGGCCACTCTTTTACCATCTTGTGGATTGTTTTTACTTCAGCTTGATGACCAATCACGCCAATCAGTTTTGGTACAGTAGCACCAGCCTGTTCAGCAATGATCTTCGTCTTAAGCTTGTCATCAACGAGTGGATACTTGGAACGATCATTGTAGCGACCAATATAACTATGGTTACGCTTGTTCATTCCCATTATGCCTTTGTCTTTCAACCTAAACGGTGAAGTAAACTGATCAAACATAACTTAGTCCTCCGCTAGCGGTTTAAAGCGACGAAGCTCGGTTAGACGGTATCCTGTGTAGTTACCTAGTAGCAAGATGGTCGCTAGAATAACAAGTTGTAAACCAATAAAGTTAAACGTTAAGTGCTGAATGAACGGGTTAGTCATGCCTAAGTAAACAAGAACCGCAGTGAATAGAGAACCACCACCTTGCAGCATTACTTCTTTCGCGCCTTCTTCTTCCCATAGGATAGACATACGTTCGATAGTCCAAGATAGGATGATCATTGGGAAGAACGTAATCGATAGACCTTCAGTCAGACCGACTTTAAACGCGACCACGGTAAACACGGAGATAATCATGATTACCGTAATGATTACGGCGGATATCCTGGCGACCAGTAGTAAGTTGAGTTTGGACAAGTAACTTCGAATAATCAGACCCGTACCTACGATAAGTAGGAAACCGACAATACCCGTTACCAATTGTGTTTGCACAAAGGCTACCGCAATCAGTACTGGCATGAAGGTACCGGACGTTTTCAGACCTATGATGACACGAAGGAACACAACAATCAGAGCACCGATAGGAATCAGCATGATGGTTTTAAACATCGCTTGCTCTTCTAGCGGCAGACTATGAATGGAAAGGTTTAACAGTTGATCAGCAGAGACTTTGCTATTAGTTGCTTCAGTAGGAGTAACCTCCTGCGCAATCATAGAGAAGTGAACTTTACTGTTCTGACCGCCAACCACATCCAGTAGAGAAACGTTTGATTCATCCCAAATAAGCAGATTTGGCTGAACTTGTTGTTCACTTGATTCTGGAGAGAATAGAACCCATTGGTCGTGATCCCAGATCTGGTTCATTTGCTGAATAGATTGACGACGACGTCCATCTTCTAGCTCGATAACGCCAACGACTTTATTGTGGATGTTTGCTGCTGAAAGTAGCTTATGTGTCGCTTCAACTTTGCTCATGTTATTCAGAATCAGCGCTGAGTTTTGGCTGTCTGGGTCATTAAGCGTTTTGATAAGTTCGCGAGTGAAAGTGATGTTGTCTGCTGAGCGTTTAGTTGCTCTGTCAATCAATGCCAACGCAGCAGCTTCTTCAGGACCATCAAAGCTTGGTTGTGTGATTTCGCCTTCTGGTGGTATACCATCAACTTTCGCTTGGTTATCGACTAGGAATTGAGTCTTATAGTAGATAGTTTGAGGGCCATCAGCATGGCGAATAGACCACTCTGCACGGCGACCTGATTCTGTGTTCAAGTAAGAGATACCGTAACCTGGTGACGAAGCTGATTCACCAATAAGTGTGTAATTAGACTGAGTGTGAGGAGCTGCTAGTGAAACTTTTGCTTCTTTGCCTACTGCGTTGAACTCGATGCGAGCTTCAACGTCCCAAACCTGTCTGGTTTCCCCTGGAGTCCAAGGTACACCGTAGGTCGTATGTCTGAACATACTCAGTGTTATCCCTGCCACAATAAGCAGGAATATAGAGATATAAAATGGAATTCTTGACGTCATAGCTTACCCTACTATTGTTATTTAACTTCCGTTTGTACGTACTTTTTACTTACATCTACTAGCGCTATGTCTTTGATAAATTCGCGCCCTAGTAACACAGGGTGACTCATTTGAGAGCGATCCGCCAATGTAAATTGCGCTTTTTCATGGATTTTTCCAACTTTCACCCATAATTCGATCACAGCTCGACGTTCTGCTTGATCATTGGTTGATTGACGGATTTTTACATAACGTACAACAGGCGCTTCAATCCATTTCTGGTCTTCTTTAGCTTGGGCTTTGTCGTCTAGGTGAAATTTAACCCAGTTCTTGCCGTTACGTTCGAATTCTTTGATATCGACAGCGTTTAAAGAAGAGGTGGTTGCACCTGTATCAACACGAGCATCAAAGCTTTGCTTGATAGAGTCGATAAACACTTTTTCGATGCCGCCAAGGATAGTCGGTTGTGATATAGGAGCGATAGGAGCAACGGCAATAGCGACCGGTTCCTCTTCCTCTAGCTCTTCAATAACCTTGTGTTCCATGCTCGTTAGATGGGTATCTAATTGACTAGAAAGGGTAGTAATTTCGTCTTCTAAGCTTTCAATATAGTCACTTTGATTGCTTAGTTGCAGTTCAAGATTTTGAACCTTATTTGCGATGTTTGTCTCTGAGCGGGAAATAGCGTCGAGAGTTTCTTGGTGGTAGGTAGCACCATTTGTAAGAGTACAACCAGAGAGCAAACCAACCGCCACAATAGGCGATAATCGCTTAAACATAAAAAAACCTTTGAGAATTAGAGAATAGTTCAGACTATTTAGAAGTTTAGCCCACAAAAAAGGATGCGTGAAGCATCCTATTGTAAGAGTCTGGTCATATTGAATCGCAATGTGAGCGCTACGCCAATTATTGCTATTTGGAATAGCTCACTTATTAAACATAAGTCAATTTTTGTTCAATTCTTAAGCTAAGGAAGCAAGGTTCACCGCGAAATTAACAGTGGCTTTTTGACCATGCAAGCAATTGTTTTGCTGCCTTAATAGGCTTGTGCTTTATTTACTCAATATGCCACTGCTTTGTGGGCAGTAAATCTATGGCTTTGTTGCTACCAGAATCGCACGTCTCGGTGCAGGGTGACCTTCAACCGTTTTACTTGGATCGTTCGGATCGAGGTAATCTGGAAGAGAGTTGTGTGTCATCCATTCTGTGGTGCGTTGTTCACCAATTGTCGTGACATTTTCGTCAACGATTCGTACGTCTTCAAAACCAACTTGTTCTAGCCAGCGTTTCAGTGCGCGAGCTGAAGGGAAGAAGTAGACGTTTCTCATTTGCGCGTAACGGTCAACCGGAACTAATACTGCGTTCTCATCGCCTTCAATCACCAAGGTTTCAAGAACCAGTTCACCGCCAGACACCAATTGGTCTTTCAGTTGAATCAAGTGGTCCAGTGGTGAACGACGATGGTAAAGCACGCCCATGCTGAATACCGTGTCGTAGGCTTCTAGCTTTGGGAGCTGCTCAATACCTAGAGGTAATAGGTGAGCTCGTTGGTCATCGCCCATCAACTTACGAATTGCTTCAAACTGAACCAAGAATAGGTGGGAAGGATCGATACCAACCGTTAAGCGAGCACCTTCACCCAGCATGCGCCACATGTGGTAACCATTGCCACAACCTACATCGAGAACCGAACGGTTTTTTAATGGAGATATATGTGGAAGCACACGATCCCATTTCCAGTCACTGCGCCACTCTGTATCGATATGGATGTCGTGAACCGTATAAGGACCTTTTCTCCACGGGTGGAAAGTCTTCAATAAGCTTTCTAGCTTTTTCAGTTCGCCTGTGTGGTATGGCGTAGAACTACCAATCGTCACTGAATTTTTCAGGTCAACTTGATCTGGCACGTCTTGTGGAATCTTGTTTAGTGCACGTAGCCAGCGGTCAAAGTCACCGTGCTCTGCATTTTGCCAATCGGTCAGTTGCTGTGGCAGGACATTTAGCCACGGCTGAAGGCGAGTATCTTGGGCAATAAGTTGATAAAAATTGGCAAAATTAAACATAGGTTTTCACTGAGTTGGTGGTGTAGAAATTAAATTTGTCACTCCATTAAGAGTGTGGACAAACATGCTAGGGAATCTCGTTTATCGTGTTTGATAAGAGATCCCCAATTCGTTTGTTCCTCGCTCTTGAGGATGACATTTTAGTACGTGCTAACGGTGTCGCGACGGTTACGTAATCTAAAATGTTTACTTTATCGCGAACATTGAACCAAAGTTGAAACATTGGAACCAGACTTCGCTGCTTGAGAAGCCAATCTTATCAAATCGCTCTCTGTGAACAGGGATCGAATCCGGGCGCATCACGTTTTCAATTGCGCTACGTTTCTGACTTACTTCTAGCTCGCTGTACCCGTTAGCACGTTTGAAATCATGGTGCAGGTCGATAAGCAGTTCATTTGAGCTTTCATCTTCGAATACGTATTTTTCTGACAGGATTAAGATCCCGCCTGGGCGCAAGCCAGCATGAATTTTCTCAAGCAGAGCGTATCGATCGTCTGGAGAAAGAAATTGCAGCGTAAAGTTAAGCACCACAACAGAAGCGTCTTTGATTTCCACTTCACGGATGTCGGCTTCAATCACTTCTACCGGTGTGTCACTGCGGTAAGCATTAACGTGCAATTTGCAGCGCTCAACCATGGCTTCGGAATTATCGATCGCGAAAATCGTGCAGCCTTCTTGCTGAATGTGACGACGCATAGAAAGTGTCGCAGCACCAAGCGAGCAGCCAAGGTCGTAAATATTTGAGTGTGGCTTTACAAAGCGCTCAGCCAGCATGCCGATTGCAGAGATGATATTGCTATAGCCAGGCACCGAACGTTGAATCATATCCGGAAATACTTCAGCAACCCTTGCATCAAAGGTGAAGTCTCCAATTTTATCAATAGGAGCGGAAAAGATATTGTCTGTGTTGCTCATAGCATTTTCTCTCGACAGTCAGCGTAATTGGCACAAAATTCGTACCAAATAAAAGGGGGCGTATTTTACGTAAAAAAAACGCCACTGTCACGAAAACTGAGATTTAGCTCAAGGTTCGAAGCTACTTACAAGTGAGAGGTTAAAACATCGAGATTTGGTGATTGCCTTTTTGAGCTGGAAACTGAGCCAGTTCGGGCAGTAATAATGATGTATTTTCAGAGACTTGCTTTTGTAGCCTCTTATAAATAGCAATCGCAAGTTCAGGTGCGTGGTTATTGTCTGGGGTGTGGATCATTAAATAGGGCTGCTTGCCTTCATTAAGCCAGTTTGGGATTTTGGCAAACCAAGGCTTAAAAAACTCAATATTAGGTTCTTGGTCTGGGTGACCAATAAATCGAATCATCGGGTTATTGGCGGTAGCAATTGCATGAACAGGAACACGCGGTTTTTTCTGATGCGCATCGATCACCGCTTCTGTGGTGGGTGGCGCAGAGAAAACGGGGCGGCTGTCCATAATGATGCGATTGATGCCTTCCTCAACCAGCCATTGGTTGAAGCGTTTTTCCGCATCGCCCTTATCAAAGAAACCTAAGTGTCGAACTTCGACGCCAAGCTGCATATCTTTTGGGAATAAGGTGCAAAACTTTTGTAGGGCAGGCAGCATGCTGGGCTCAAAACTGTGCGGCAGCTGAATCGTCCATTGACCAATACGGTCATGCAGTGGCGACATCGTCATCAAGAACTCTTTGAGTTCGGCTTGGCAGTGTCTCAGTTGTTGCTGGTGGGTGATGAATTTGGGCAATTTGAAGGTGAACTTGAAATCATCGTGACTGGCGGCTTTCCAATTGTGAACGGTAGACATACTTGGCGTAGCGTAAAAGGTGGTGTTGCCCTCAACGGTATGGAAAACTTGGGTGTATTTTTCCAAGCGTTCGGCAGGCTTGGTGCCTTTACCGTAGAACTGACTTTGCCACTCAGAATGAGACCACATAGTTAATCCAAGTCTTAGAGGTAAAGTTTCTGTTGTTATTACACGATTATCCATCTATTACACCGTTATCCATCACGCCATCAGTCATTACAAAAAGTTTTTGGGTTGAAACGAAAATCTACTTTACGAGAGTTTTGCTGATTAAGGTACTTTCGAGATATAATTATCGCAATTTTTTCGGTTTTGATGAATCTTTGCGCACTTGATGGGCTAAAAAGCAGCAAAGCCAGATAAAACACAATAAATTCGAATGTGGAAGGTCGATTTTAAGCGAGTTTCCGCGTATAAATGTTCCTTTGCTCTGTTGTGTGGAATGACCACTGACAGCTTGGAAATTAGTAAATAATTAAGAGATTGGGAAATTCATTATGCGTACCCATTACTGTGGTAACCTGAACAAGTCCCTGGCGGGACAAACTGTAGAATTGTGCGGCTGGGTAAACCGTCGCCGTGATTTAGGCGGTCTTATCTTTATTGATATGCGTGATCGTGAAGGCATCGTTCAGGTTGTTGTCGATCCAGATATGAAAGATATCTTCCCGATCGCTAACCAACTGCGTAATGAATTCTGTATCAAGTTTACTGGTGAAGTACGAGTTCGTCCGGACAGCCAAGTAAATAAAGACATGGCTACTGGTGAAGTAGAACTTTACGCGACGGGTCTAGAGATCATTAACCGTTCAGAAGCGCTTCCACTAGACTTCAACCAAACGAACTCTGAAGAGCAGCGTCTTAAGTACCGTTACATCGATCTTCGTCGTCCAGAAATGAGCGACCGTATTAAGCTTCGTGCACGTGCTTCTAGCTTCGTTCGTCGTTTCCTAGATGAGAACTTATTCCTAGACATCGAAACGCCAGTACTAACGAAAGCGACACCAGAAGGTGCTCGTGACTACCTAGTACCAAGCCGTGTTCACAAAGGTAGCTTCTACGCACTTCCTCAATCTCCTCAGCTTTTCAAGCAACTGCTGATGATGTCTGGTTTTGACCGTTACTACCAAATCGTTAAATGTTTCCGTGATGAAGATTTACGTGCTGACCGTCAGCCTGAATTTACTCAAATCGATATCGAAACATCTTTCATGACTTCTCAAGAAGTACGTAACGTGACTGAGAAGCTTGTTCACGATATGTGGAAAGAACTTCTAGATGTTGAACTAGGTCAATTCCCAGTAATGCCTTTCTCTGAAGCGATTCGTCGTTTCGGTTCTGATAAGCCAGATCTACGTAACCCACTAGAGCTAGTGGACGTTGCTGACTTGGTTAAAGATGTTGAATTCAAGGTATTCTCTGGCCCAGCTAACGACGAAAAAGGTCGCGTAGCAGTTATCCGTGTTCCAGGTGGTGCTAAGCTAACTCGTAAGCAAATCGACGGCTACGCTGAACACGTAAACATCTACGGCGCGAAAGGCCTAGCTTGGATGAAGGTTAACGACCGTGCTGCAGGCATGGAAGGTATTCAATCTCCAGTTGCTAAATTCCTAAGCGAAGACGTAATCAACGGTATTCTAGATCGTACTCAAGCTGAATCTGGCGATATCATTCTGTTCGGCGCAGACAAAGCGGGCATCGTTGCTGAAGCAATGGGCGCACTTCGTCTTAAACTAGGTACGGATCTAGAGCTAACAGACACATCTGCATGGGCTCCACTGTGGGTTGTTGACTTCCCAATGTTCGAAGAAGACGGCGAAGGTAACCTACACGCAATGCACCACCCATTCACATCACCACTAGGTGTGAACGCAGAAGAGCTAAAAGCGAACCCAGCAGCAGCAAATTCTGATGCATACGACATGGTAATCAACGGCTACGAAGTAGGCGGCGGTTCTGTACGTATCCACAACGCAGAAATGCAAACAGCGGTATTTGGTATCCTAGGTATCGAAGCACAAGAGCAACAAGAGAAGTTCGGCTTCCTACTTGAAGCGCTTAAGTACGGCACGCCACCGCACGCTGGTCTAGCATTCGGTCTTGACCGTCTAGCAATGCTGCTTTGTGGTACTGAGAACATCCGTGACGTTATCGCATTTCCGAAAACAACAGCTGCAGCATGTCTACTAACAGACGCGCCAAGCCTAGCGAACCCAGCATCACTGGAAGAGCTAGCAATCGCAGTTAAACTAGCGAAGAAAGAAGACTAATCAAGCGATTAGCCTAACTTTCTACTGAAGCTTTGAGTTTTCGATAGAGCTAAATTTTGTAGTAGAACAATAAAATGCCCGTTAATTTGACGGGCATTTTTTTTTGCGTTCGATATACTAAGCTCATAAAGCATGTATAAATAATCAGTATTGAAGTTATGTCTATTATCTTAGGAATTGACCCTGGCTCGCGTATTACCGGCTATGGCGTGATTCGTCAAAATGGTCGCCATCTATATTACTTAGGTAGCGGTTGTATTCGCACCTCTGAAAAAGACCTGCCGGGCCGACTCAAACAAATCTACGCCGGTGTGAGCGAAATTATTACTCAGTTCCAACCGGATGTGTTTGCGATAGAGCAGGTCTTCATGGCTAAGAATGCAGACTCAGCGCTTAAGCTTGGGCAAGCTAGGGGCAGCGCGATCGTAGCGGCTGTAAATGCGGATTTGCCTGTTCATGAATACGCGGCTCGTTTAATTAAGCAAGCGGTGACGGGTAATGGTGGTGCGGACAAGTCTATGGTTCAGAACATGGTGATGAGCATGCTTAAGTTACCCGCTAAACCACAGGCCGATGCTGCCGATGCTCTAGGCGTAGCGATCACTCACGCCAACACCAATAAAACTTTGATAGCGCTTGCGGGTAAAGCAACAGGAGCAAGAAAAGGGCGTTACCGATAACCATAGGCTATGGCGTTTCTGAAGACAGAATCATTCGGTTTCTTAAGCTAAGCAAGCTTAAATAAATCATCTTAATAAACACAAAGAACTGGATAAGCATCCAGTTCTTTTATATTCTGTCCCTCAAATTATATTCCATCAAGAGAGTGAATTGTGATCGGACGTCTACGCGGTACATTAATAGAAAAACAGCCACCAGAATTACTAATCGAAGTGAGTGGCGTTGGCTATGAAGTTCAAATGCCAATGAGCTGTTTTTACGAATTACCAAACGTGGGCGAAGAGGCAATCATCTACACGCACTTTGTTGTACGTGAAGATGCGCAGCTACTTTATGGTTTTAACACGGTTAAAGAGCGTGCGCTGTTCCGTGAAGTGATCAAAGCGAACGGTGTGGGCCCTAAGCTAGGCCTTGGCATTCTTTCAGGCATGACGGCTAGCCAGTTTGTTCAAAGTGTTGAACGTGAAGACATCTCGACGCTGGTTAAACTTCCGGGTGTGGGTAAGAAAACCGCTGAACGTCTGGTTGTTGAAATGAAAGACCGCCTGAAAGGGTGGGGCGCGGGTGACTTGTTTACTCCAGCGACAGATGCAGCTCCGATTGATTCTATGCCAACCGTTCACGACGCGGAAGAAGAAGCGGTAAGTGCGCTACTTGCATTAGGCTACAAGCCGACTCAAGCTTCCAAGGTGGTTTCTCAAGTGGCTAAAGATGGCATGACCAGCGAACAGTTGATTCGCGAAGCTCTGAAATCGATGGTTTAATACCCAATATACTTGTTCGACAAAATAGACTCATTCACTTTGCCTTTACACAGAGTCAAGAAGCGCAGAGTCAACAAGAGCATAGTTAGGAATAGCAGAATTTATGATTGAAGCCGATCGCCTTATTGCACCGGATAACCCAGTATTCAAAGATGAAGATGTCATTGATCGTGCAATACGCCCTAAAGCACTGGCTGACTATCAAGGTCAGGATCACGTTCGTGGCCAGATGGAGATTTTCATCAAAGCGGCACAACTGCGTAACGAGGCGCTCGACCATCTGTTGATATTTGGCCCTCCAGGCTTGGGTAAAACCACGTTGGCGAACATTGTTGCCAATGAGATGGATGTCAACATTCGTACGACTTCAGGCCCTGTTCTAGAAAAAGCAGGCGACCTAGCGGCGTTACTGACCAATCTCGAAGAAAATGATGTCCTGTTCATTGATGAGATTCACCGTTTAAGCCCTGTGGTTGAAGAGGTGTTGTACCCTGCAATGGAAGACTACCAATTAGATATCATGATTGGTGAAGGCCCAGCGGCACGCTCTATCAAGATTGACCTTCCTCCTTTTACTTTGATTGGCGCAACCACTCGTGCTGGCTCACTGACATCGCCGTTACGTGACCGTTTTGGTATTACTCAGCGTCTTGAGTACTACAAGGTTGAAGATCTACAAAACATCGTTCAGCGCAGTGCAGATTGCCTTGGTCTTTCTATGGAGTCCGAAGGGGCGCTAGAAGTTGCTCGCCGAGCTCGTGGTACGCCACGTATTGCTAACCGTCTACTGCGCCGTGTTCGTGATTATGCGGAAGTAAAAGGCGACGGGCATATTTGTCCGGAGGTTGCTGACAAAGCGCTAAACATGTTGGATGTCGATGCTAAAGGTTTCGACTACATGGATAGAAAGCTTCTGCTGGCGATTATGGAGAAGTTTGGTGGTGGTCCGGTAGGTATCGACAACATGGCTGCCGCGATTGGTGAAGAGAGAGACACTATTGAAGATGTGTTAGAACCTTACTTGATTCAACAAGGTTACCTACAAAGGACGCCAAGAGGTCGAATCGCGACCGACAGAGCGTATTTACACTTTGGAATAGATAAACCCTCCAATCGTTAAATTATTCATTTTTAAAGATCCCAGTTGCATAAGCGCTGGTTTTTTTTGCTTTTTACTGAATAACAACTCTTTGAGCGAGTCGATAAAAAGATCGAAAAGGGAGCTTCAAAAATGGAAACTTTGATTTCAGGTTTGATTTAGATAACAGGAAATGAAATAAGTTGCCATATTTTTTGTTAATACTTTGTGGGTAGTTGTAATTCGGATGTTGAGGCGGTGCTGAGCATTTGTCACAGATATTATGCGCTGTTATTAAGACAAGCATAATTGGTGTGATTTTAATCATAATTGTACAAAAATAACTCTAATTTGCTCGAATAAATTTGATACAAATCAACGCAGGGTTCTCCCATAAACCTTTTGAAACATACTGATTTTACCAGTAATATTAGCGCCAGCTATATTAGCTCATGCTTAACAATAATCTAACTATAACGGTACGTTTTTGCTACAAATTTCAACTTGTAATAACAATTACATAAATTGTTTTAGCATGGATTTTTGCGGTGAATAATCACACAAGTGTCATTCAGCCGACACAAAGGAGTTACCATGATTGATGTTGTTGATCTGTCGCGATTGCAATTTGCATTTACAGCGATGTATCACTTCCTATTTGTTCCACTGACTTTAGGTATGGCATTTCTACTTGCCATTATGGAGTCAGTTTATGTAATGACTGGCAAGCAAATTTACAAGGACATGACTAAGTTCTGGGGTAAATTGTTTGGTATTAACTTTGCTCTTGGTGTAGCGACAGGCTTAACCATGGAGTTCCAGTTTGGTACTAACTGGTCTTACTATTCTCACTATGTTGGCGACATTTTTGGTGCTCCGCTAGCTATCGAAGCGCTTGTTGCATTCTTCCTAGAGTCTACTTTTGTTGGCCTATTCTTCTTCGGTTGGGACAGACTGTCAAAGCGTCAGCACTTAGCGGTAACTTGGTTAGTAGCACTTGGCTCTAACTTCTCTGCGCTTTGGATCTTGGTAGCAAACGGCTGGATGCAAAACCCAGTGGGTGCGGAATTTAACTTTGAAACTATGCGTATGGAAATGGTGAGCTTCGCTGAAGTTGTACTAAACCCAGTAGCACAAGTTAAATTCGTACACACAGTAGCGTCTGGTTACACAACGGGTGCAATGTTCATCCTTGGTATCAGCTCATACTACATTCTTAAAGGTCGTGACCTTGCCTTTGCTCGTCGTTCTTTCGCGATTGCAGCGTCTTTCGGTATGGCGGCGATCTTGTCAGTAATCGTACTAGGTGATGAATCTGGTTACGAGCTTGGTGAAGTTCAAAAAGTGAAGCTCGCTGCTGTAGAAGCGGAATGGCACACTGAAGAAGCACCAGCAGCATTTACTGTTTTTGGTATTCCGAACCAAGAGACAATGAATACTGACTACGCAATTAAAATTCCTTACGTAATGGGTATCATCGCAACGCGTTCGCTTGATACTGAAGTAACGGGCCTACGTGACCTACGTGATGACCACGTTGATCGTATCCGTACTGGTATGTACGCGTACGAGCTGCTTGAAAAGCTACGTGCAGGCGATAAGTCTGAAGAAAACATGGCTGCGTTCGACGAAGTGAAAGGTGACCTAGGTTACGGCTTGCTTCTTAAGCGCTACACAGACGACGTTGTTGATGCAACTGAAGACCAAATCCAAATGGCTGCGGATGATTCTATCCCAACAGTTTGGCCTCTATTCTGGTCATTCCGTCTGATGGTTGCTTGTGGCTTCATCATGCTGTTTGTATTCGGTGCTGCGTTTGTTCAAACGTGTCGTCAGAAAATCGAACAGAAACCATGGGTACTTAAAGCTGCGCTATTCTCAATCCCACTTCCTTGGATTGCGATTGAAGCAGGTTGGTTCGTTGCTGAGTTTGGTCGTCAACCATGGGCGGTTGGTGAAATCCTACCGGTTAACGTTGCTGCATCAGCACTGACTATTGAACAGCTTTGGACTTCTCTATTCGCTATCCTGGCACTTTACACAGTGTTCTTGATTGCTGAAGTTTACCTAATGCTGAAATTCGCACGTAAAGGTCCAAGTAGCTTGAAGACAGGCCGTTACCACTTCGAACAAAACGATAACTCTGTTGAAGACAAAGTTAGCCGTTCAGTTGAAGTATAAGTGAGGGAATATTATGTTTGATTACGAAAGCTTACGACTTATTTGGTGGGTATTGATCGGTGTTCTACTGGTTGGTTTCGCCGTAACTGATGGCTTTGATATGGGTGTTGCCGCTCTGTCACCTGTTATCGGTAAGAGCGACACTGAACGTCGTATTATGCTAAACACGATTGCCCCTCACTGGGATGGTAACCAAGTTTGGCTTATCACTGCGGGTGGTGCATTGTTTGCTGCATGGCCACTGGTTTACGCGACGTCTTTCTCTGGTTTTTACTTCGCAATGTACGTAACGCTAGCTGCACTTTGGTTACGTCCACTTGCTCTTGACTACCGTTCAAAGATCGAAGATCCAAAATGGCGCAAAACTTGGGACTACGCACTTTGCTTTAGTGGCGCAGTACCACCAATCATTTTCGGTGTGGCATTTGGTAACCTACTACAAGGTGTTCCATTTGAACTGAACGAATTTATGATGTCTAAGTACCATGGTACGTTCTTCGCTCTGCTTAACCCATTTGCATTGCTTTGTGGTGTGTTGGCTCTGATGTTGTTCGTGATGCAAGGTGCAACATGGCTTCAAATGAAGACAACAGAAGCGCTGCACGCTCGTGCTCGTAACGTTGCTCAGATCACTGGTCTAATTGCAATTGTTCTGTTCGTTATTGGTGGCTTCTGGGTTCAATCTATCGAAGGCTATGTAATCACGAGCACTATCGATACGTTTGCAGACTCAAACCCACTAAACAAAGAAGTATCACTTCAAGTGGGTGCTTGGATGACAAACTTCGAAACTTATCCAGCAATGTGGGCGGCGCCGATCCTTGGTGTAGCAATGCCACTGCTTGCTGTGATTGCATCTCGCTTTGAGCGTGGTGGTTTCGCATTCTTGTTCTCAAGTCTATCTAACGCTGGTGTTATTTTAACGGCTGGTTTTGCAATGTTCCCATTTGTAATGCCATCTAGCCTGAACCCTAGCCATAGTTTGACTATGTGGGATTCAACAGCTAGTGAGCTAACGCTTGGTCTTATGACCGCAGTTGCGGCGGTAATGGTTCCTGTGATTCTTGGCTACACAACTTGGACATACTACAAAATGTTCGGTCGTCTAGATAAGAAACACATCGAAGATAACGACGTTTCAGCTTACTAAGCTAGAAGTGAAATAACTTAGGAGAAATTTTATGTGGTATTTCGCATGGATTTTGGGTGTACTTCTAGCATGTGCATTCGGCATCATTAATGCTCTATGGCTAGAGCATTCAGAAATGATGGACAAAGACAGTGAGTAATCTCGCAGAGCAAATCGCTAAGCTGCATCAACCAATGGATAAGACTCTGCTTAGAGCCTTAGCCCTAGCATTGGGTTTCATGCATGTGGGTTTAGTGATGTGGGATCCTGAAGCGTATGCGACAAGCATCGGTGGCTTTAACGCGATCATCGGACCAATGTTTATTTGGGCAGTATGCTCAAGCATGGTTTACGGTATCGGATTTAAGCCAAGAGCTTGGATGTGGCAGCTACTGTTTAGCCCATATGTTTCACTCACAATTTTGCTCTACCTAACGGTGCTGCGCCTTCTATAAAAGGCAAAGGATTTAGGTTCATAACAACGTGAGCCTTTATACTTGTTGGGTTTTTAGCCAAAAAGAGGTCATCTTATACAGATGGCCTTTTTTTTCGTCTCTCAAATCAAAAAATTCACAGCGATATACTATTAATGATAAGGAGTTAGGTTATAGTGAGATCTTTATCGTTTTGGATTGTGGTAGCAAATTGCAGGGATTATCTAAGCTATTTACGTGGCCAGTGACTGTGTATTACGAAGACACCGATGCGGGTGGCGTTGTATACCATTCAAACTATCTTAAGTTTTTCGAACGCGCTCGAACTGAGATGTTGCGCTCAATTGGCGTTTCTCAGCAAGTATTGTTAGAACAAAACATCGGTTTTGTAGTCCGACATATGGACATTGATTTTATTCAAGGCGCGCGTCTTGATGATTCTTTACAAGTCATTACAAATATTTACGAGTTGAAGCGAGCTACCTTGGTCTTCTGTCAAGAGATCGTAAATCCTGATGGCAAGGCATTGTGTAAAGCAATGGTTAAGGTAGCATGTATCGATAATCAAAAAATGAAACCCAAAGCAATGCCAACATTTATTCTCACGGAGCTAACGAATAGTGACTGCTGAAATCTCAATCTTAGGCCTAATTTTAGAAGCTAGTTTACTAGTTAAGATGGTCATGCTGACTCTTATGGGCATGTCTGTTGTTTCTTGGGCGATGATCATAAAAAGAAGTAAAGTGTTATCTCAAGCTTCTAAACAAACAGAAGTGTTTGAAGACAAATTTTGGTCAGGCGTTGATCTTGCAAAACTGTACCAAGAGAGCAACAAACGCAAAGACGAGCTTTCTGGTACTGAAGAAATTTTCTACGCAGGCTTTACTGAGTTCGCTCGCCTTCGTAAATCGAATGCAACATCACCTGACTTCATTATGGAAGGCACTGGCCGTGCGATGCGCGTTGCCGTTGCTCGTGAGGTTGATGAACTAGAAACTAACTTACCTTTCTTGGCGACCGTTGGCTCTATCAGCCCATACATCGGCCTATTTGGTACGGTTTGGGGCATCATGCACTCATTCATCGCATTAGGTGAAGTGAAGCAAGCGACGCTCGCAATGGTTGCTCCTGGTATTGCAGAAGCACTGATCGCAACAGCAATGGGTCTATTCGCTGCGATTCCAGCGGTAATGGCGTACAACCGCTTCAGCAGCCGAGTAGGCAAGCTAGAACACAACTACGCGACTTTCTCTGAAGAGTTTCACAGTATTCTTCACCGTCAAGCGATGGCTGGCAGGGAATAATAGATGGCTGGATACCAACCTAAAAAACGCAAAATGACAGCAGAGATTAACGTTGTACCTTACATCGACGTTATGCTTGTTTTGCTGATCATTTTTATGGTGACTTCGCCGTTTGTTACTCAAGGCGTTGACGTTGAATTGCCTCAGGCTTCAACGGCTAAATCGGCACAAGACCTACTGGGTGACGACAATGCAAGTTTCATCATCGTTGAAGTGAACAAAGACGGTGAACTTGGCTTGAGCGTTAATGACGAAGAAGTACAGCGTGGCTTATCAATGGAAGATATTATCGTCCGTGTGAAAGCCGAGTTGTCTCTGAAGCCAAACTCTCCAGTGGCGGTTGGTGGTGATGCCGCAACGCCATACGCTGAAGTGGTTTTATTACTTGATGAATTAAGCCGTGCAGGTGTGCCAAAGGTTGGCCTTTTAACGGATATAAGGGAATAGCTCCGTAGCATTCATGAAAGCGAATAATAAAAAATCCAATAATTTCAGATCACCGCTTCTTATTTCTCTTGGGCTGCACGTCATTTTATTCGTTGCGCTCATTTGGGGGGCGGATTTCACGATGTCAGAGCCAAAGCCTACAGGGCAGATGGTTCAAGCAGTGGTGATTGATCCTCAGTTGGTTCGCCAGCAAGCTCAACAGATTCGTCAACAAAGAGAAGCGGCAAGCAAGAAAGAGCAAGAGCGTCTTGACAAACTAAGACGTGAAAGCGAACGACTTGAAAAGAATCGTAAAGCTGAAGAAGAAAATATTCGCAAGCTAAAAGAACAGCAAGCGAAAGAAGCTAAAGCAACTCGTGAAGCTGAAAAGCGTCGAGTTGAGAAAGAGAAACAACGCAAAGCTGAAGAAGCGCGTTTACAGCAAGAGCAAAAGAAAGCCGCTAAAGCCGAAGCTGACCGTAAGCTAAAAGAAGCTGCGTTAGTGAAAGCCGAGAACGAGCGTAAAGCCAAAGAAGCGGCAATCGCAAAAGCTGAACAAGAACGCGTGGCAAAAGAAAAAGCAGCGAAAGAGGCAGCAGACAAAGCTCGTAAAGAGAAAGAAGCCGCTGAACTCGCGGAAAAGCAACGCATAGCGAAAGAGAAAGAAGCGGCAGCCGCAGCAGAGAAAGCCCGTAAGGCAAAAGAAGCTGCAGCAAAAGCAGAAAAAGAGCGTAAACAACAAGAAGCCGCATTGAACGATATCTTTGCTGGGCTTGAAACGGAAGCGACTCAAAACTCTTCAGCAAGACAACAATTTATCACTGATGAAGCGCAACGTTACGGGGCTATCTATACCCAACTGATTCAACAGAACCTGTTGTTAGAAGACAGCTATCGAGGACGCTCATGTCGAGTGAACCTTAAGCTGATTCCAACGGGCTCTAACGCGATATTGGGTAGTTTGAGTATCTTAGATGGCGATAGCCGTTTATGTGCAGCAACCAAGCGTGCGGTGGCACAAGTACAATCTTACCCGTTGCCTAAAGACCCAGACATTGTGAACTCACTGAAAGACATTAACTTAACTGTATCACCAGAGTAAAAGGACGAACTTGTGTTAAAGAAACTATTACTGAGTTTTGTTTTCTTAATAGCTACAAGCAGCCAGTTTGCACATGCAGCGCTGGAGCTGGTTATTACAGACGGTATTAACTCTGCAAGACCTATAGCTATTGTACCTTTCCGTTGGGAAGGCTCAGAGCCATTGCCACACGATGTATCAGCGGTTATCGCTTCTGACTTACAGCGCAGTGGTAAATTCAGCCCAGTTGCGACAAGCAAAATGCCTCAAACGCCTTACAGCGAAACTGAGGTTAACTTTGATGCTTGGACTAACCTAGGTGTTGACTCATTGCTTACCGGCAGTATCACTAAAAATGCCGAAGGGCAGTATGTGGTGAATTACCAATTGATCGACATTGTTCGTGGTCAACTGACCAAAGGACAAAGTCGTGCGCTGAGTGATGAAGGCCAATTAGTGCTTTCTAAAGATCACGTTCTATTCAATAAGAAGGCTACGGTTCCTGGTAATCGCTTGAGAGAGTACGCACACCGTATCTCAGACCTAGTGTATGAAGAGCTAACTGGTGAGAAAGGCGCGTTCTTAACTCGTATCTCTTACGTGGTAGTGAACGATAAAGACAAGTACCCGTATCAACTTCGTGTTGCTGACTACGATGGCTTTAACGAGCGTTTAGTACTTCGTTCTAAGCAGCCTCTCATGTCTCCAGCATGGTCACCAGACGGCAAAAAGCTAGCTTATGTGAGCTTCCAGAATGGCCAAGCTGAAATATTCATCATGAATATTTACACGGGTGAACGTGAGAAAGTGACGTCATACCCTCGTCACAATGGTGCGCCAAGATTCTCGCCAGATGGTAAAACATTGGCATTGGTATTGTCGAAAACGGGCAGCCTTCAGGTGTACACACTTGACCTTGCTAGCCGTAAGCTGACTCAAATTACCCGCGGCCGTTCGAATAATACTGAACCATTCTGGCACCCAGATGGCAAGTCTCTTATTTTCACATCGGATCGTGGTGGTAAACCACAGATTTATAATGTAAATTTGTCCAATAATTCGACTTCTCGTATTACTTGGCAAGGTAGCCAAAACTTAGGTGGCCAGATCACTCCTGATGGTCGATTCATGATCATGGTGAATCGCAGCAACTCAGGTTTTAACTTGGCTAAGCAAGATTTGGAAACCGGTGCGGTTCAGGTACTAACAAAAACATTGTTAGATGAGTCTCCAAGTATTGCACCGAATGGAGGTATGGTTATCTATAGCTCTATTTACAACAAAACAAATGTACTATCGATGGTTTCTATCGATGGACGTTTTAAAGCTAGATTACCGGCAACTAACGGACGCGTAAGAGCGCCTGCATGGTCACCGTTCCTCTAGGGAAAATTACATATTCTTTTAGCTATTGATAGTGTTAACTATTGTGGCATTTAACTATCTATAGCACTCTTAGTCGCTGTAGAAACTAAGTTTGATAACGTAAGGAAAAAAAGATGCAACTTAACAAAGTTCTTAAAGGCTTGATGATTGCACTACCAGTGATGGCAGTAACGGCATGTAGCTCAACTGATGAAGCAACATCTGCAACATCTGGTACTGAAAGCAACCAAACAACTTCAGGTTCAGAAGGCAATGTAGACACAACTGTTGTAACGCCAATTGACGCTAACGGTCAACTGTCTGAGCAAGAGCTTAAAGAGCAAGCGCTACGTGAAACTCAAACAATCTACTTCGCATTCGATAACTCTACTATCGCTGGCGATTACGAAGAAATGCTAGCAGCTCACGCAGCATACCTAGTTAAGAACGTTGACATGAACGTTACTATCGAAGGTCACGCTGATGAGCGCGGTACTCCTGAGTACAACATCGCACTTGGCGAGCGTCGTGCACAAGCTGTAGCGAAATACCTACAAGCTCTAGGTGTTCAAGCTGACCAAATCTCTATCGTAAGCTACGGTGAAGAGAAGCCACTTCTTCTAGGTCAATCTGAAGATGTGTACGCTAAAAACCGTCGCGCAGTACTAGTTTACTAATTTTAGTAGACTATATAATTGAGGAATTGCCTCATGTTCAGTAACACAAAGCGAGTCATTTTGCTTTCGTTACTGGCAAGTGCAGCGAACACCGCGTTCGCTGCACCAGCTCCAGTATCCGATCTCAATAGCACCGCAACCAATTCATCATCTTCCTCTCGATCAGCATCTAACGAATCAGATATTGAGCGTTTAGAGCGCCTGCTTCAAAATCGCAATCTCGTTCAGCTTCAAATGCAACAGCAAATCGACGACATGGCACTGGAGATCAGTGAACTTCGTGGTGAGCTGGAACGAAACAGCTACGATATGAAGCAAATGCTAGAGCGTCAGCGTGAACTGTTCATTGAACTGGATCGCGTAAGAGGCGAGGTGAAAGCAGCAGGAACAGCAACGGTAGCAGTGGCGGCGAGCGAAGGCTCTAAAGACGCTTCTGGTACGTTCAGTACTGATGTGGATGAGCAAACTGCTTATCAAAATGCTGTAGATATGATTCTAAAGCAACGAGACTACACGGGTGCTATCGCTGCATTCCAAAAGTTTCAAAAAGACTTCCCAGATTCTACCTTCACACCTAACTCACATTACTGGTTAGGTCAGCTTTATTTCGCTAAGAAGCAAGATAAAGAAGCCGTGAAGAGCTTCGCTGCTGTTGTGTCGTACAAAGACTCAAACAAGCGAGCAGATGCACTGGTTAAGCTTGGTGACATAGCAGCGCGCAACAACAACGCGACGCAAGCTAAGAAATATTACCAACAAGTCGTAACCGAGCACCCAAACAGTGCTTCGGCTAAAGTGGCCAAAACCCACTTATAACCAAAATAGGGGTGCTTAGGCGCCTCTTTTTTATACCTGTTCACTTCCGTTTAGTGTTTACTTCTCTTGCTAGTGATGACAACACATCGCCTTGTTTATGCGTTTTAAGCATTAGCTAGTCACCGCTTGCAACCAATCCTTTTTGATCCCAATCGCTGTCCTGTGTAGAATACTCGGATTCTCGGAAGAAGTTGCGTAGAGCAAGAGCAATGAGTCATATACTAGATAAAATCGATACAGTTTACCCGTTTCCGCCTAAGCCAGTTCCATTGAGCGACGCTCAGAAACAGGCCCACATCGCAAACATCAAAAAACTACTTCAAGAAAAAGATGCAGTTCTAATTGCACACTACTACACCGATCCTGAAATTCAGGCTCTGGCAGAAGAAACTGGTGGTTTCGTTGGCGATTCATTAGAGATGGCTAAGTTCGGTAACCGTCACTCAGCAAGCACTTTGATCATCGCTGGTGTTCGTTTCATGGGTGAGTCTGCAAAGATTCTTACTCCTGAAAAACGCATTTTAATGCCAACACTTGAAGCTGAATGTTCGCTTGATCTTGGCTGCCCAGCTGACAAATTTACAGAATTTTGTGATGCTCACCCTGACCACACTGTGGTTGTATACGCGAACACCTCTGCAGCTGTTAAAGCTCGTGCAGACTGGGTAGTTACGTCGAGCATCGCTTTAGAAATCGTTGAAAGCCTAGACGCTGAAGGCAAACCCATTATTTGGGGGCCAGACCGTCACCTAGGTTCTTACATCGCAAATCAAACTGGCGCTGACATGTTGCTTTGGCAAGGTGAGTGTATCGTTCATGATGAGTTCTCAGCTGATGCTTTGAAGAAAATGAAATCGGTATACCCAGAAGCGGCTATCTTGGTTCACCCAGAATCACCAGCAAGCGTGGTTGAACTGGCTGATGCTGTAGGCTCAACAAGCCAACTGATCAAGAAAGCAAAAGAGCTGCCTCATCCACAGATGATTGTTGCGACAGACAAAGGCATCTTCTTCAAGATGCAGCAATTGGTTCCTGAAAAAGAGCTGATTGAAGCGCCGACAGCGGGTGCTGGTGCAACGTGTCGTAGCTGCGCACACTGTCCTTGGATGGCAATGAACGGCCTTGAAGCGATTGAAAACGCGCTTGAGAATGGTGGTGAGCAACACGAAATCTTCGTTTCTGACGAATTACGCGTGAAGTCTCTTATTCCATTGAACCGCATGCTAGATTTTGCAGAGCAGTTAAATGTGCAGGTAAAAGGTAACGCGTAAGTCGTTCTTTTATCTAACCAATAAAAAAACCAGCCAATAGTGCTGGTTTTTTTGTATCTGCGTATAGGCCGCCAATATCAATCTTGTGGTCATGTATCTTTTTCTGATGATACATCTTGTTGATATCGCGTATTTTTTCTAGCATGTAAGTAAGAGGAAAAGATTAGAGGCTCGAATGATAATCTGGTTACAACTCAAACGCTGGATCAAAGCAAACATCTTTGTTTTGAATGGCAAAAACTTACTGTTCACTTTTCTTGGCTACATCGCTTTATCGTGGTCGATGCTGTATTTGGCGGGTGAAACAGATTTAACCAGTTCGATTACCGTATTCGCTTACTACTTGGTGGTGACGGCTTCTACGGTTGGTTATGGTGATTTATCACCGACCACGGTAGCGGGGCAGTGGATCGTTATTCTATTTGTGATTCCAGGCGGGTTGAGCCTTTTTGCCGCGTTGCTCGGTAAAGTGGCGACAGAAGGTGTTGAATATTGGCGAGCGGGCTTGCTAGGAAAAAGGAGAGTTAGAGTGGACAACCACATTTTGATGTTGGGGTGGAATGAGCAAAGAACCATTCATCTCATCCGCATGCTACAACACGAAGAAACGGGTAAACGACCAATCGTGCTATGTACGCGTTCAGATATCGAGAACCCGTTACCCGGTGAAATCAATTTCGTCAAAGTAAACAGCTACACCGATGGCAAAGAGATGGAGAAAACGGGCATTGAGTCTGCAAGTTGCATCCTGATTGATAACCCAGAAGACGACATTACGTTATCTGCGGCGCTTTACTGTGCCAACCGAAACCCTAAAGCGCACCTTCTTGTTTACTTTAAAGATGAAGCGCTGAGCGATTTGTTACACAAGCATTGCCCTAACTCAGAATGTATTCCAGCGGTGGGTGCTGAGATGCTAGCAAAGGCTGCGGTAGACCCAGGTTCCAGTGCGCTTCACCAAGAATTATTGAGCTCAACAAGAGGCATGACACAGTATTCAACGTATTTCCCTGAAGACGCTGAGTCTGTCACCGTCGCGCCTATTTTCTCAGTGTTTAAAGAGAAGTATCAAGCAACTCTGATCGCCATTGATACGGGGAGCGGTATTGAACTCAACCCAGAGTTAGATCAAGTGGTCAGCAGTGGCACTAAGCTGTTTTATATTGCTGATGAGCGAATTGATGACTTCGATTGGAAAGGCTTCTAAAGCGACTATTTTATTTCGTCTGAAAACTAAAAAAGGCCTCATAATGAGGCCTTTTGGCTTGTATAAAGCTAACTGTTATTGAGCTTCAGCCAGTGCAATGCCACGCTGCGTTAGTCCGCAAAGCATCACAGGAACAGCGTTAAAGATCTCTTCGAACTGCTCTAGGCCTTCGATGCCTTGCTCTGCAAGCGTAGCAATTGACGTTTCTGGATCGTAAAGCATGCTCAGTGACAGCAGGACACCGCCAACGAGTGCGTTATCTTCGCTCTCTTCAGGCATTAGTGTTTCCCAATCGTCGCGAGCAATCTGCCAGCCTTGAAGCAAGCCTTCACAAAAATCACGAGCGGCAGTGTTCACCACTTCTTCGTCGTCTAATTGACAAGCTTCAGGCCAAACCCAAGTCCCTTCAATCAGTTCTGGGCGGGTTTTATTCCAAAGCTCGATGATAACTTCAATGTAGCTTTCTAGCTGTTCACCATCCGTAAAAGGTGCGACTTCTTCGCCACCCCATAAGAACGGTAGCCACTCATGCGGGGTTAACACATTCGGTGCCGCTGCCATTGCAGTGACAAAGCCCATTGTTTTGTGTTCTGTGATTAGCTTTCCTTCCAACTCTGGAAGCGCAAGAATATCTTGTAAAGTCAAAGTGAGGTACCGTAAAAGGGAACATATTTGCGCTTATAGTACCAATGAACTTGTGCCAATCAAGCTTCAATCTAAAAAGGCTTGATGTCATGGATGATAAACACTAGGTTTAACAGAAAAGAAAACAATAAAAGAATTATGCAGATACGGTCGTCTTTAAAGAAAAAAAGCATGGTAGCGCTTGGATTATACCTTGCGATGTTTATTGCCATTGTCGGTAGTGTGACGTATTACGTCGTAGAATCCCCTGTGCGCGTCAAATTACAACAAAATCTCGACTTGCGTACGCAATTGTTATCCGCATTGATTACAGAGCCACTCAGCAGCTCTCAAGGCTTTGTAGACAGTCTCGTTGGGTTTGCTCAAGCACATCGCAATGGTGATGATGTTATTCCGCTATTTAAGTCCATGTTGGCGGCGAGCGACGATACAATTGTCAGTGCCGGTATTTGGCCTGAACCTTATGCGCTCGATTCTAAAAAGCTTCTCAACAGTTACTTTTTTAATAAAGCCGACGATGGAAGAATCGATCAGATATATTCTTACAACAACCCCAAAAATGCCCCTTATCAAGAAGAGTATTGGTACACCTCTGTCGTCAACAAAAAACAAGGAACGATCTCTTGGAGCGATGTGTATATCGACCCATACACACACGTTCGAATGATTACGGCGTCTTCCCCTTATTATTACGACGGTACTTTTGCCGGTGTTGCCACGGTGGATCTCTCGCTCGAAGAGCTGCTTGGTTTTATCAAGAACCACGCCGAAGAATACAACCTTGGCATTACTCTCAGAGATAAGCTTAACCAAGTGTTGGTTTCGCATAACTTTAATCTCGTTGAAGGCATTTACATCAGTAGCAATCAATTTGGTGATTTCGGCTGGCAAGTGGATGTGGTGAACTCCAAATCACGAGTAGAAGACGAAGTGTTTCGTCAGGTGATGAGCATTGAAGGCGGTATTGTTCCGCTATTGCTACTTTGTGTCATGGCGGGGGATTACTTATTGAACCGTTATTTGATTAGTCCAATCACAAGGATTGCAGCACAGGTTGATAGTTCGAAAGCCGGCGAAATCATTGATGTGGATTACTCGAGTGATGACGAAATCGGCCATTTGATTAAAACCTTCAACGAAAAGACCATTTATCTCGAAGCGGAAAAGGTTAAAGCTCAGGCATCCACCAATGCAAAAACCGCTTTCCTTGCGACCTTGTCACATGAAATTCGCACTCCGATGAATGGGGTATTGGGTACCGCTCAAATCCTATTAAAAACGCCTCTAAATTCTGAACAAGAGAAGCATCTTAAGAGCTTGTATGAGTCCGGCGATCATATGATGACTCTACTCAACGAGATCTTAGACTTCTCGAAGATCGAGCAGGGCAGGTTGGATCTTGATGAAACGCGTTTCCCGCTTGATTCGATCATCGGCAGTATTAACAGTGTTTACTACACATTGTCTTCCGAGAAAGGGCTTCAATTCAAAGTGTACTCTGAGGTGACTTCGGGTCGTTGGTACTTCTCAGATAAAGCTCGCCTTCGCCAAATTTTGTTTAATCTATTGAACAACGCGGTGAAGTTCACCTCCAGAGGCTTTGTTGAGGTGTACCTGAAAGAAGTTGTAGAGGGGAGTGACACCTATCTGAGCATTCGAGTTCGTGATACCGGAATTGGTATTTCTAAAGAAGCTCAGAAGCGTATTTTTAAACCGTTTGAACAAGCGGAGTCTTCGACCACAAGGCGTTTTGGCGGTACTGGCCTTGGCCTCGCGATTGTGAAGAAAATTGCCCAGTTGATGGATGGCAGTATTACCGTCACCAGTGAAGAAGGGATAGGCACGAGTTTTGATGTTCGCTTGAAGATTCAGCCATGTCAGCCAGGAGAAATCGAGAGTTTGCCACATAAGAAGTTGGACTACTCTGGCTTAAAGGTACTGATCGTCGAGGACAACCGAACTAACACGGTGATCATTGAAGCCTTCATGAGCAGTAAAGGCTTTACCTGTAAGAGCGTCGAAAACGGTGAACTTGCGATACAAGCCGTGGTTGCTGAGCGCTTTGATTTGGTGCTCATGGATAACCATATGCCTGTGATGGATGGCGTTGAATCAACCACTGCTATTCGTGCTTTGATAGGCGATGTGTCATCGGTATTGGTGTTTGGTTGTACGGCTGATGTCTTTAAAGAGACTCGTGAGCGTATGTTGGGGGCAGGTGTGGATTATATTATTGCTAAGCCGATTGACGAGCGTGAACTGGATGATGCCTTGTTCCGCTATTCAAATAAGCTTTATCAATACCATGAAGTAAAAGCGGATGAGCTCGAAAGCCAAGACGTAAAACCACACGATTCGAAAAGTAAAAGCGAGTCACTGCCTAAACCTGATCTTCGCAACAAAGATAACACTGAAGAGCTGTTAGTGACGTTGTATGTGGCGCTAGAAGACAACAACCTAGAACTGATTCAATTTGCACTAGAGAGCCTACGTGTCCACGTTGAAGCTATGAACAACGCGGAACTTACTGAACAAGTCGATAAAGCGTTAGAGCAGGTTGCTTTAGGATCACCACCTACACAAGATGTCATTAATATCATTACTGTAAATCTACCTATGGCTTAAATGTTGTTTAATTACGGTAAGTAAATGACGAACTGTCCAATATTTGACCTTGGTTGGATTTTTTGGTGAAAGTGACTGCTTTTAAAGTGGTTTTTGGTTGTTAATTTACAACTTGATTTTTAATTTGGAGTGTATGACTACTAATCTTGTGATTTAATAGCGACATTATCTGGTGAGGTGCAAATGTGCCTTGTTTATATGTTACTAAATCACTAATTAAGCAGTGATATATTTTAGGTTTGTCGTCAATGAAGTCTCGTGGTCCATTTTGTATTCGAAACGCAGCTGCGGATACATTTGCTATGGTCGTTTTCTGTTTTATTTCTGGCATGATCGTAGAAGTGTTTATTTCTGGTATGACGTTTGAGCAATCTCTTGCTTCTCGAACGTTATCTATTCCTGTAAACATTGCTATCGCTTGGCCTTATGGCGTTTTTCGTGATTGGTTCTTACGCAATGGTGCAAAACTTTCAGAAAGCTCATTGATGAAAAACTTGTCTGATTTGATGGCATACGTGTTATTCCAGTCTCCAGTGTATGCGGGTATTTTGTTGGCAGTGGGTGCTTCAGGCGACCAGATCGTTACGGCTGTCACCAGTAATGCAGTTATCTCGTGCGGTATGGGCGTACTTTACGGCTACTTCCTCGATATGTGTCGTAAATGGTTTCGAGTTCCTGGCTACTATCAACAAGCTTAAGAAAAGCAACAAGCGTAAGTGCAGCGAAAGAATGAAATTTGGTTTGTTTTTGATCTAATGAGTTAATTTGTAATCGAACAAACCGAAAAAGGCACTTTTTTTGAGAATGCCCCTTGACCAAAGCAAGCAGAATCAATAAAGTAGCGCCTCGTTGAGTGACATGCTCAACACACAATTTGTGGAAGGATGGCTGAGTGGCTTAAGGCGCTCGCCTGGAAAGCGAGTATACGTTTATAGCGTATCTGGGGTTCAAATCCCCATCCTTCCACCACTATTCAAAACCCTAGCAGAAATGCTGGGGTTTTCTCGTTTTAGAGCCTCTATATCCCACCTCATCTGTATACCTCCCTAATATCCGTTCCTTTAATCATTGCTTTATAGTTATAATCTCTATTAATACCGTCGCAGAATTAACCATATTAGGTGTTTTTATCATAGATAATCGCTTGATTTTTTGGCGTGAACCTAGATTATTAATAGTACGCAATATTATGAATAATCTAACTATTAGGAATCCATAACCTCATGACAGAAACCCTAGTTTCTCCAATGCTCTCTTTTACGATCGCGATTTCATTACTGTTTATCGGTAAAGGTTTGATCGAGCGATCTGAAGTATTAAGAAAGTATTCACTGCCAGAGCCTGTGATTGGTGGCTTTGTCTGCGCAGCGACCGTAGCGGCGCTTTACTATATTTTTGAAATCCAAATCACTTTTAGCCTAGATGTCAGAGACTTTTTGCTTCTCTACTTTTTTGCTGGCATCGGGCTCCAAGCGGATATTAAAACACTGATTAAAGGCGGGCGACCGTTGTTCATCCTACTGTGTCTTGCTGCCATTTTTATCGTGTTGCAAAACGTAGTCGGAATGGCAGTCGCTTCTGGCTTTGGAATGGATGCGAAAGCAGGCTTGCTATCTGGGTCTGTTAGCTTGATAGGCGGCGTAGGCACAACGTTAGCTTGGGCGCCAATGTTTGTGGAAGAGTTTGGTATTGCTAACGCGCTCGAACTTGGTGTCGCTTCAAACACGGTTGGTTTAATTGCAGCGTGTGTGATTGGTGGTCCGATTGCGAACTACCTGCTCAATAAACACAAAGTAAGCCCTTCTAATGAAGAAGAGGTTACGGTTGGTGCATTCCAAGAGAGTGAAACAAAAACAGAGCTTAGCCACTACGGCGTTCTGTGGGCGTGGTTGATTCTTAACTTAACACTAATGCTGGGTTACAGCTTGAGTGAAGTTATCGACTCGATGGGCCTAAAACTGCCGTTATTCGTTAGCTGTTTGATCGCAGGTATCCTAATCGGAAACGTTGGTCGCGCACTGTTTAAGAAACGTCGTACACAAGAGAAAATCGCTCAAGGCCGCAAAGGCTTAGCGATGATCTCTGATATTTGTTTAGGCATGTTCTTGACCATGGCATTGATGGGGTTGCGTATCTGGGATCTCGATGGACTGTTTGGCTATATCTCTGTTGTCATGAGTATCCAGATCTTGCTTTCCCTGTTGTTTACTGTGTTTGTCGTTTATTACTTGATGGGAAGAAACTACGATTCTGTGGTGATATGTTCAGGCTTCGGTGGTATCACTCTAGGCTCGACCGCAACAGCAATTGTGAACATGACCGCAGTAACTCATCGATATGGCGCAAGCCCACAAGCATTCATTGTGGTGCCATTAGTATGTGGTTTCTTTGTTGATTTGATCAACGCATTGGTGATCAGTTTCTTTGTTGGTCTGTAGCGCTAATTAAGAGCAATTGTCTTAAGCAAAAAAAGCCTAGCTGTGATGCTAGGCTTTGTTGTATTCAAGTATGAGCATTCTCTTCTACTAAGTGTATGTTTAGCTCCGAAGGTAATTGGCTGCTATTGGTGTATATGCGGTCAAAGTCATTCAGTGACGCTACCTTTAGAGCGGCAAAGCGTCCCCATTTACTGGCATCCGCGACAAGCCAGCTTTCACGGCTGTTCTTTATGATTGATTTGGATAGGTCAGCCTCAACTTGCTCATGTTCCATAGCGAAATGACTGTCTGTTACTGAGCCACACCCACAGATGCCAATGTCAGCTTCAAAATCGGAAAAGAAGTGGACCACGCTACTGCCCACCATGTCTTGGTGTTCTCGTCTGAACAAACCACCGGCCAAATACACTTCAATTTGCTCGTTTGCTTCTAAGATACGGGCCACTTGTAGGTTATTGGTGATCACTCGTAACGCGGGCTTTGCCAACAAATACTGCGCAATTCGAGTGACGGTGGTACCAATGCCCATCATAACCGTTGAGCCTTCAGGTATCGCATCGGCAACCGCCATCGCAATACTGTCTTTTGTTTCTGACTCAACGCCAGCGCGGAATCGATAACTCGTGTTCGTGAGCGTAGTAGGTAGGCTCACGCCTCCGTGCACTCTACGCGCTAGACCTTGCTCACACAGGTGGTTTACGTCACGGCGAATGGTTTGAGTAGTGACAGAAAACAACTCGGCTAAGTGGTCAATCTGAATATCTTGGTTTGCTTTAAGCGTTGCGAGTATTTCTTTCTGGCGATGGTTCAGTTCCATAGAAGCCCACTAAAATTGGTTTGGTACGTCAGTGATGATGTTATCGACGCCAAGGTTAAAATATTTAGCCGCCAATTGTGGATCGTTCAGAGTCCATATTTTAAGAACTGCGCCTGAAGCTTTGATCGCTTTGGCCTTTTTCTCGTCAAGAATGCGGTGATCGATATGAATGCTGTAAAGATCAAGTGATTGAAGGGATTCTAGGCTGAAATCGTTCCACACTTCGCAGATAAAACCACGTTTAACCTCTGGCATCATCTGTTGGCAAAGACTTAGCGCCTCTTTTTTGAAGCTTGAGATGAGCAGTTTTTCAATAGGGAACTGCTTTTGCTCAATCAGTGCGATCACTGTTTCAACTAGAGGCTGAATAGCCTTATCGTCGTAAATTTTGATCTCAAGGTTCAGAGTTACATCAAGTTCTAGGCATTTGTCGAACGCTTCACTCAAAGTAGGAATCGTTGTCCCCGCGAATTCGCTACCAAACCAACTACCAGCATCTAAGGTCTTGAGTGTGGTTAAGTCTAAATCGGCGATATTGCCCGTTCCGTTAGTACAACGATTGACTGTCTTGTCATGAAAAAGCATAGGGATGCCATCAGCGCTCAACTGGGTATCAATTTCAATCCATTTAGCACCAGCTTTCGCTGCTTGTTCAATACTCACTAACGTATTTTCAGGTGCTAAAGACGCGGCACCGCGGTGGCCTGTGATCATAATTCAATCTCGATGTTCATTTGAAAACTCAGGAAACAGTAGCTCTACTTTATTACAGATTTATTATCTATCCGCTATATCTACTTATTTTAAATGAGAGCTAGCTAAAAGGTGTTGTACAGAGTTTATACAATAGTGAGACCTTATACTCACAATGTTCAAGTCGGTAAGATTAATGTTCATATGAATGTAATAATTCACTCACATACTCTACGAAAACTTAATAACCCCCTCTATATTTAGAAAACGATAGCCACATAAAGGTGATAAAAAATGAAAAAGCTATTAGGTACAGTAATTATGGCGGCAACGCTGCTTGTTGGTTGTGGTGAAGCTGACAAGGCTGGTTCTGAAGCTAAAGACGAGCCGATCAATATCAACATGAGCCTTGTGTTCACTCAAAATGAGCTGCTTACACAAGAGCTAATCAAAGCGACCGACAAAATTCGAGAAAGAACCGATGGCTCGGTAAACATTAAAGTTTTCCCTGGTGGCCAATTGCCTGTTTACAAAGATAACTTGGAACAAGTGGTTAACGGTGCCAACTGGATTGCCGTAGAGGATTTGACTTATCTAGGTGATTACGTGCCTGACTTTGCTGCACTTGCAGGTCCAATGCTGTACAACACCTACAATGAATACTTAGCGATGATGGACACTGATTTCGTCGCTGGCCTTAAGACTAAAGCGGAAGAGAAAGGCATCAAAGTACTGAATGCAGACTACATGTTTGGATTCCGCCACATGATCACCAATAAAGAGATCGTTAACTCTGATGACATGAAAGGCATGCGTATTCGTGTTCCACAAAGTCAGCTGTTCATTAGCACACTTTCAGCAATGGGCGCAGCTCCAGCTTCTCTTCCATTCCCTGAGACCTATGCAGGTGTTCAACAAGGCGTTGTTGACGGTCTTGAAGGTTCTATCCTGACAATGTACTCAACCAAGATCTACGAAGTGGCTAAGAACATGTCTTTGACTAAGCACTTCCTTGGCACAGTGGGTATCTACATTTCACCAACGCTTTGGGACAAATTTACGCCAGAGCAACAACAGATCATCAACGAAGAGCTAGAGGCTGGCGCTGAATCTAACACTGCTGAGCTAGTTAAATTGGATGTTGAATACACTCAGAAACTTGAAGAGCTAGGCGTTACCTTCAATGAAGTGAATTCTGAAGAGTTCAACCAGTTGACGGCAGATGTGTACAACCAGTTCCCAAGCTGGAGTGAAGGTATACACGCGACGATCATGAAAGAGCTAGAAACGATCCGAGCTGCACAGTAATCCTGCATACGTCAATTAATTAGTTAATGATTACGGCCTAACTATTCTTAGGCCGTTTTATTCCTGAAATACCCACGTTGTATTCGGTATTTCGCTGGAGAAGTCTTTTGTTTTTATTGAAAAATATTGAAGAAATCCTCGCTTCTATCGCTATATCGATCACCGTTTTGGTTGTTATCGTTAACGTCGTCCTGCGTTATGGATTTGGCTTTGTTGTCCCGTGGAGCGAAGAGTTGTCGGTTATTTGCTTCATTTGGGCTGTCTACTTAGGGATTAGCTCCTGTTACAAACACAAGCTTCACATGGGTGTGGACGTGGTGGTTGCCATGTTGCCAGAAAAAGCAAAAATCCCATTTAGGCTATGTGTTTCCGTTTTCCTACTGGCTCTGAACCTCTTAATGGCAGTTCTGAGTTATCAATATCTCATGTTATCTAACAAGGTAACGCCAGTCATGGGCGTATCATATTTTGTTATCAATGGCGTGTTGTTGCTTTGTTTCTCATTGATGGCGATCCACACCGTTCGATTTATTGCGAACGATGTCGCTTCTCTAAAGCGCTCTTCTAAGTAGGTACGATTCATGGAAAGCTATCTTCCAATCCTTATTCTGTTTGTTCTATTTCTTTTGAACATCCCCATCGCGTTTTCTCTGATTGCATCGGCGATGGTTTACTTTCTTTTTATCAATGACTCTATTCCGGTGAGCTTGGTGATGCAGCGCTTTATTAGCTCTGCTGAGTCTTTTCCGTTGTTGGCTATTCCGTTCTTTATCATGGTGGGTTCGGTGATGAACTATGCGGGGATCAGTAAGAGCTTACTCGCCTTTGCTGATTCTATGATTGGCCATAAAACTGGTGGTCTTGCTCAAGTGAATGTCGCACTGAGTACACTGATGGGCGGTATCTCTGGTTCTGCAAATGCGGATGCGGCGATGCAGTCGAAGATTCTTGCTCCTGAGATGACCAAGCGTGGTTATGACTTGCCATTCACGGCCGCTGTGACCGCTGCGTCATCAAGTATCAGTCCAGTGATTCCACCGGGTATTAACTTAATCATTTTTGCGTTGTTAGCGAACGTGTCGGTTCATCAAATGTTTATTGCGGGCTACGTCCCTGCATTTTTGATGGCGTTGTCGCTGATGGTCACTATTGCGTTTATCGCGCGTAAACGTCGTTACAAACCTTCTCGTTCGGAGCCTGCGTCTGCCAAAGAGCGTTTTCATTACTTCCTAAAAGCGATTCCGGCACTGCTGATCCCGTTCGGTATTATTCTGGGCATGCGCTTTGGTTTGTTTACTCCGACAGAAGCTGGGGCTATCGCCGTATTGCTTTGTGCGATTATTGGCATTTTCGTTTATCGTCAACTGGGCTTACGTCATATCCCGCTCATCATGCGTGAAACAGTGCAAGGCACCAGTAGTGTCATGTTCATCATTATCGGTGCCATGGTCTTTGGTTACTACATGACGCTAGAACAGATCCCACACAATGTTGCGTCTGCTTTGATTGAACTTACCGACAACAAGTTAGTCTTGCTGTTGTTGATTAACGTACTGCTGTTAGTGGTAGGTATGTTCATCGAAGGCGGCGCTGCAATGATCATACTCACGCCATTGCTGCTGTCTGCTGTGCTTAACCTAGGCGTTAACCCGGTTCACTTCGGCATCATCGTGATAGTGAATATCATGATTGGTGGTGTGACTCCGCCATTTGGCTCGATGATGTTTACGGTTTGCTCGATTTTAAAAGTTCGTATGGTCGACTTCGTGAAAGAAGTGGCTCCTTTGTTGCTAGCACTACTCACGGTTCTGATGTTGCTGACTTTCTCTGAAAGCTTGGTGATGTTTTTGCCGAATTTGCTTTAACACTGTTTAGTGATTGATTATTTAGAGGTGTAGAAATGAATTCGGTATCGAATGAATTGAACCAAAATTGGAAAAAGATAGATTGGGTGTTAACCGATGTGGATGACACCTTAACGTGGCAAGGTCAATTGCCACCTGAAACCTTGATCGCGTTAAGCAAACTGCGTGATTCAGGGAAAAAAGTGGTTGCGGTAACGGGCGCTTGTGCAGGTTGGTGTGATCACATTGCTCAGTTGTGGCCTGTTGATGCGGTTCTCGGCGAGAACGGCGCGTTCATTATGGAAAAGAAAAACGGTTATCTGACATTGCGCTCTGATATCCCTTTGCCAGAAGTCAGTGCCAATCAGAGTAAGCTGAAAGAACAAGTATTGGCTATTTTGGGCGATTACCCAGAGCTCAGTTTAACGCTGGATCAGTCTTACCGCCTGTGTGAGGTGGCAATCGATATCGGTCAAAACCGTCCTAAAGTCGACGATGCCATTATCGAAGAGATAGTCTCTAAGATTCACGCGTTAGGTGCACATGCGACAGCAAGCTCTATTCACATCAATGCTTGGTATGGTGAGCACTCTAAGAAAGCGACATCGACCGCTTTTCTTAAAGAGAAGGGGTTATCTGACCAAGAGATACTTGAGCGTAGTTGCTATGTCGGTGACTCGATGAACGACCAATATATGTTTGAAGCCTTATCAAATAGCGTTGGGGTATCTAACATTCAGCACTATTGGCAACGCCTTGAACACCATCCAGTCGTTGTGATGACTCAACCTGGCGGATATGGTTTTGCCGAGTTTACGGACAAGTTACTCGCGCTAAAATAGTCAGAAAGACATGCTCAAACCCTTCATAGATAAAAGTGAAACTACCCTTAAGGTGGTATCTGTACTTTCTGTCTATGAAGGTTATTTTTAATAAGGATTCATTGTCTGTTGGTGTTTTATTTGGTTTCTTGGTTCGATTTAAATAGAAACTAAAAATAATTTATCTTCCCACAAGATCTACTTCCCATCTTTATTTATCCGCTAATGGCCTATATTTCTGATATCCATTTAATTAGACCTTATTTTCATTTTTATCAGTATTGGCATGAGAAATAGACAGCTCATTTCTGTAAATCCCGCGCGATAGTGATTTATTAACATTGTTGTGATTAACGGAATTTAATTTTTTCGAGTGTCTGTCTGGTATCTTTATTTAGGGTAGAGACTAAAATCTGCTGTTAATATCAAATTTGTCATTGAGATCAGTATCTCACTTTTATTGAATGAATATCACTTTTTTAATCAAAGTTATGTGTATTTTTTGAACCGAAATTCGGTTTTTTTAAGACTTTGTTCACGTTTTTATCAATGGAAAATAAAGAGTTATTGTGTAATTTATAATTTACATCAATTGCCTAAAAATCAAGGATTTGTATTGTCTTTTTTGTTAATTAACGGAGGTTTTGTATGAATTTGATGTGTGAGATCAATAGAAAATAAATATATTTGGCTCAAAAATGAATCAAACTATAAATTTGGTCGTTTGAATGTTTAATTTTGAGGATATAAGATTGCGACAAACTTTTTCGATGTTGGTTCCAAATGTCTTCAAATAAAAAAATAGTTCGCTTTTTCATAGCGCTATTCGCGTTGCTTGTTCTTTCTGGCTGTCAATCTACAAAACCTGAATGGTATCTAAAGCCTAAAGTAGACAGTGACGAGTACATTTATGCAGTTTCTCAAGCGCTAACTCTGTCTCATGCTAAAAAAATTGCTGTAAACAACATCAACGAAAAGTTATGGACTCAAGTCGAGTCGTCTTTTTACATGAGAGACACCGTTCGAGAAACCAATGGTAAGGGTTTTTCAAATAGTCTAGTTGATAACAAAGTTAATACTAAGACTGAATCCTTGACCTTAAATGGTATCGAATATGTACAAATGGAAGAGAATGATCTTGGTGCGTTTGTCGAAGTAAGAGTGAAAAAGTCACTCGTGACTCAACAGTTGATTCGCGAAATAAAAGATCTAAACCGTAAATCTCAAATCGAACTTGATGCGCTTTCTCACGAAGATAAATTACTTTGGTGGTTAGACAATCGCAGTGTTTATCAAACTGAACACGATGCTTCTGTGCGTATCGCAATGCTTTCATCTCTGAAGCCTAGTTATAAAGCTGACATCAGCGCAATCGAACTGCTGACTATTACACACCAAAAACTAAGCAGCCAAATTAACATCCGTCTCTCTTCAGATAGAGAGTCAAGAAAAGCAATTGAACTGCTGGGGAACCAGTTATCAGAGTTCAATATCGCGACCTCAACTTCAAAGAACAAAAACCAAACTCATGTGTTGAAAGTGGATTCTGAGCGTCGAAGAAACAAAGTCGGAGACGCGTATATTTCAACCTTGGTCTCTAATGTTAAAATTGTAAATAACAAATCTAAAACAGTGTCTCGTAGTGAAATCATCTCTACAGGAAACTCTGTAACTAGCTACAAATATGCCGACGAAGGGGCTGCTCGCCACTTTGATGAGCAAATAAAAGAGAAAGGGATTTGGACTGCGCTGGGCTTAATTAAATAGCGAACCTCTAGTCCTAGAAAAATAAAATAAACATATTCGGGAGAGAATATATGTTAAAGAAAACGTTAATGGCTAGTGCGGTACTTACTATCTTGACTGGTTGTTCGAGTACGCCTGTAGAGGTTTGCACACCTGATACTCGCGTCGAAATTGAGCAAGCTGACGTAACTATCCCATCAACAGAAGACGTTAAAGTTATCGTACTTTCGCCAGATATTTCTTTTCAAGATGAAGCGCGAACAAAGCTGATTTCTTCAATGCGAAATGAGCTTGAAAGTCAGATTTCCAGCTCCGGTGCAGAATTGGTCGATCGTACTTTAGCTAATAAGCTTAAGAAAGAGCTAATGTTCGCCGAGCAAAGTGGCCGATACAACACCAAAGGAGCGTCGGTAGCAGATATTGCAATCATTACTGAAATAACGGCATCAGACCTTACTTACAAGTACAAAGAAGCTCGTAAGAAAACTAAGGATGATGGTGAAGTGAAATATTACCCAGCTGAATGTAGATTCGAGGTTGATGTTAAAGCAGTCACGAAAGTGGTTTCAGTCCCAAGTATGACATTGCTTAAACGCTTTGAAATGGAAGGTGATGAGCAAATTACAGTAGAAGAGCGCAGTTCTGATTGTCCAATCACAATTGGACAATATCAAAGCCTAGCTAGCAAAGCGGCTATGGAAGCGGTTGAACATACCTATGACTTAAAGCAAATGTTGGCAGCAAGTGCTCATGTATCCGAGCTTCGTCAGTGCCAACACGGCAGCATGGTGAAGTTAAATATGGGTAAGAATAAAAAGGTCACACCAGGGGCTGAGGTATTGTTTTCAAAAGCAATGAAGTCAATGGAAGGCGATACGGAAATATTCCCTATTGGTACCGGCCATGTTGTAAACAATGAACACAACGCAGTGACACCAAATTATTCTTGGGTGTCGATTGACGAAGAAACAGCTCTTAAAGTTCAAAAAGGCTCTTTAGGCAAAATGGTGCCAGAAGGCTGTCACTGGGCAGATATAGAATGCACGCTTAAATAGTCAGGTAATTAAAAAATGAAAAAACTACTTATTGCAACTTCACTAGTAGCAGTTCTAGCTGGCTGTCAGAGCAACAACGCGACGGTTAAGGAAGCGCAAAACTTCGCTCCATGTACTTTCCCAGATGCACCTACCGTATCTGCGCCGGGTTGGATTTGTGATGTGATACCAAGCGATATCGCTGCAGCGGCAAAAGGCTACTCCAAGAAGAGTGCAGCTGGTATGAGCGTTATGCGAAAAGTTGCAGTCAATGATGCTCGTGTAAACCTTGCAGCTGAGTTTGAAACTGACGTGAGCAACCTATTCCAAGCGGCTACTGAAGGTGTGACTTCTACATCGGCAGCAGAGGGTGTAACGCTAGTGACTGAAGATGTTCAAGAGACATTCGAGAACATCACTAAGACAGTCGTGAATAAAACGCTTACTAGCAGCCGCATTATCGTAAGCCAAGCAAGCCCAACGGGCGGCTTGTACGTTCTAGTCGGTATGGACCAAGCTGCATACGATGCGAATATGAACAAAGTAATTGATGAAGTTGGTGGTGAAGATTCTGCTTTGTGGGATCAATTCAACAATGAGAAAGCGGCAGCAGACCTTGCGGCGGCGTTCGATGCATTGAAAAAATAACCGCGAACGGAACCGCGATTAGTATTAGTGAAAAAGGCCGCCATTTGAGTGGCCTTTTGTCTCTATACACTCTGGGAGTGAACTATGTACAAAATGATCAATAAGACCGTGTTAGCTGTAGTTATTTCGGCAGCTATTAGTTCTCAGGCATTTGCTGTGTCAGAAGAACAAAAGCAGCAGCTAAACAATGCTGTTGCCAAAGCAAGCCAGTCTCAAGAAGACAAAGTCAAAGAGTTTCATGCTTACGTTAATGCTTATTTGGATGAGTACGAAGCTTGGCGTGATGAATATACTAACAACCTCGATGAGCGCAGAACCGATCTAATCAAGACATGGGGCGAGGGTGAGGTTTCATCTCAAACCAAGCAGGTGGATTACTCTCAAGACGATCAGGTGAAAACTTCAGTCGATTACGAAACCAATACTGCAACAGTATCTGTATTGGTGGATGAAGATAGCAGCCCAGAAGAGATCAAAGCGCTTGTTAAAAACATTCCGGTTGAGGTTGCTGGTCAAAACGTTGAGCTAGCGGAGCTAAAAGCAGAAGACCACGCGGTGCTTTACTCTTTGGAGAAAGAGCAAGAAGAGAAAAACTTCGTTATCCAGCAGACGCAAAGCCAGATGAATGAGTTGGATGTGCAAGCCGAGCGATTGATTTTATCTGATACTGGTATTCCAGACTCTTTCATTTACCAGCGTGCTCATAACAAGAAAATGGCACTACTGGCAAAAGCTCAGGAACGTATTGCGGCGCAAACCAAGCTGTATGACGAAATGCGTGCCAAACATGGTATTGAGGTTAAACGACCAGAGCCAGAAGTTGAGATCGTAAAGCCAGCTGAAAAGGTTGAAGTATCAAAAGAGGTTGCCAAGCTAGAGCCCGCGCCAACAAAAAAGCAGCCGCCAAAAGTTGTGGAAAAAGTCGTCGAAAAAGCGCCACAGCCACAAGTGGTAAAGCCTAAGCCAGCCGTTGACGTTGCGGCGGCCCCGGCTAAGCCGAAAAAAGTGATCAGTTACAAAGTTAAGCTTCCTGAGAACAGCTTAAAAGCGCGCGCGAGCAAGTACAGTGCGTTGGCTGAAAACGAGAGTAAAAACTGGGAAGTTGATGCTGCACTGATTATGGCAATCATGCACTCGGAATCGGCGTTCCGTCCGGATGCGAAATCACACGTGCCTGCGTTTGGTTTGATGCAAGTGGTACCAACCAGTGCGGGTCATGACGTTAACAAACAAGTCCGTAATATCGACGCGCCAATGAAAGTGGCGGATCTGTATCAACCAGTTATCAACGTAGAAACAGGTACGGCCTATTTAGACATCCTAAACAGTAAGTATCTTCGCAAGATAAAGAATGACGAAAGCCGTTTGTACTGTGTCATTGCCGCATATAACACTGGTGCGGGTAATGTGGCTAGAGCGTTCAATAAAGATCGCTCCACCAGTATTGGCAAAGCATCGAAGATTATCAACCAGCTGACGCCTCAACAAGTCTATGATCAGCTAGTGGTTAATCTGCCGTACGACGAAACCAAAAATTACTTGAAGAAAGTAAACAGTCGTATCGCTTTGTATAAGTAATAAATTAGTTAAGCAAAACAAACAAGTACATGTCATTGGCATGTACTTGGATTACCAGTTAATGAATTGAGAGTAGCAATGTTTAAAATTTTCGCTTTAGTATTTATCGGTATCGGCATTTATCTTGGTCTTAATTACAGCGATGAAATTGAAAGCACCATGGACACGGATGCTTTTGAGCGAGTTCAAGAGAAGGCTGAAGATGGTACAGATGCGCTAATGGATAAAATCGACGAGATCAAAGGTTAAAAATGTCTGAAGAGCAAAACAAGGATATTCAAAAAGATATACAGGAAGAGTTACAAGAACTTCAAGACACTCAAGAGTCTCTGTTGGAAGAGCAGAAGAAGGGCGGTATGGCACGCACTATCGGCTTAGTGTCGGTTATTTCCATTGCTTTGGGCGGCTTTAATGACAGCTTTGACGCGCTAGAAAAGATGTTCGATTTTGGTCTTTCTCAAATGACAGACATTCCATCGCATAGAAAGTTGGACAAAATCTATATTCGTTCATCTGCCGAAACCTTAGACCAAACATTTGGTGCGCCTGTTTATATTAAGCGCGCTACAACGGATGATGTGATTAAGTACTACCAGGACGACAACTTCATCCTTTCTGCGATTACTCGAGATAATGCGATCGTCGCTTATCTGGTCTTCCCAAATGAAGACTTTGCTCCAGAAACATTCGAGCATGCAGGTGGTTCTGAGTTTTTTGCACAGACGTTTAGTTCTATTGAAAGTGTCAATGAGATCCGTGCATCGTTTGCAAGAACAGGTAACTACTACATTGAAGAGAATAATGGTGGCGAATTTGGCTACTTGTACTCATCAATCAGTGGTGCGAGTGAGTTTATTTCGCCGATGTCACAAGAGAACAGGAAGTTGCTTTCGGAAGTGGTAGACGCTTTAACAATGGACGAGAACGTTGTAGAAAGCGTACAGTCTTTACGTTTGAATGCGAAACCTAATTTCTATGGTTACAGTACGTTAGGTGTGGGGGCTTTAGAAGAAGCTATTTTGTCTAACACCGAATATCGTTTAATTCATAAGAGTTAACCATTAACACATCAGTTCTAGCTTATGATCAAGCTAGAACTTTATTAGCAGTGGGATTATGGCAAATTTAAAGTTCGAAAGCTTTCTAGAACGGCTTAAGGGTGATGACAGAATCATTATTCAAGCTCATGACTTCCCTGACCATGATGCGATTTCTTCCGCATACGCTTTAGCATACTTATTAAAAAGCAAAGGGTTGCGCCCATATATTACGTTTCATGGTTATATAGATCGAGTGTCACTCAGGAACTTAATAGATTGGTTAGATATTCCAATCTATCAGCCAAAAGATTTGAAACTACAACCGGATGACAAGGTTATTGTTGTTGATGGCTGTATTGGTGAGAAAAATGTCATCGATTTTCCGGGGCTTGAGGTCGGAGTGATCGACCACCATCAAGTGAAAGCACCTGATTTTGTATGGTATTCCGATATACGTTCAAACTATGGTTCAACAGCAACCATAATGGTTGAGTATTATCGTTATTTTTCTCTGCAGATGCCCCAAAATATTGCGACAGCACTATTGGTTGGTCTGAGTTTTGATACCGCAAACTTTACCCGAGGGGTAGGGACTGCAGATCTAAAAGCATTGTTGTATCTTCAAGCGAAGGCCAATAATGATATGGTTAACAAAATTTGTCGTAATCAAGTAGAGTTCCATGAATTAAAACTTTTCTATTCCATGCTCGATAGCTTACGTCGTGAAAAAAACGCAGCATTTGCTGTGCTTCCTGAAGGTTGCCCTAAAAATATGCTTGGCGTGTTAGGTGATTTCTTGCTGAGTGTTGATGAGCTCGATATTGTTGTTCTCACTGCTAGAAATAGAGAGAAGACCTTTATCTCTCTCCGTTCAGAGTGTTCAAAAAACAATGTCGCGAAGATAGTTAGAAGGGCCCTTGATGAAAAAGGGATTGGTTTTGGCGGCGGGCACCCTCATATGGCTGGCGGCATTATCAACAAACAGTTTGAATTCAGCAGTGAACTTGCTTGTGTTTATGACTTGATTCGACCGAACCTTTTACTTGATGCCTAAGTCCATCCTTGAAAATGATTGTTGCTCTACAAGAAGTAACAACTCAAAGGCGATGACGAAAGTTGTCGCCTTTGTGTTATCTACAGCAAAAAATACACGTATATCAACCTTTGATGTAATGCCTTGAAGTGACTCGGTGCACAAGTTAGTAAGAGCAATTACGATCTTGATAAATTGGGATATATGTTCGCAGCAAATTTGTGAGACGCTTGATTAAGTGTCAGTTGAATTACAAGGAAGTTGAATGCACCACTTTAATATCCGTGCTCTCGAGTACTTAAACGCGTTATCAAAATACAGGTCGTTACGTAAGGCATCTAAGATGATGAACGTTGACCCTGCCGCGATGAGTCGAATGCTGACACAGTTAGAAGCGCAAGCGGAAATGAAAGTATGGGAGCGCAACAACCGCCAATCTCTGCTGACTGAGGCGGGGAACGAACTGTTGAACTACTATCGCTCCATTGTTCGTGGAGAGGCGGCAGTGCTTGCTCGACTAACCAAGCTTAAAAACCTCAAGGGCGGTAATGTTAGCATCGCGATTGGAGAAGGATTTATTACTAACTTGGTCTCTAAACCGATGCAAACCTTCATGACTCGTTATCCTGATATCAATCTTTCTATTGAGATCGCAGGGGCATTGGATGCAGTCAAGATGTTGGAAGATCAACAGATAGACTTTGCGATAACCTATGCGTCTGCACCACATCCTAAACTGCACTCTCACGTTGAACGCAGCCATCCGCTCGAATTGATTGCTCCGAAGGGGCACTTCCTTACGATGAAAGAAGCACCAGTGGTAATGCAAGATATTCAAGACGCTTCTCTCGCCTTGATCGATAACTCGACCGGCATGGGGAGGCTGGTAAAGCAGGCTGAACAAATTTCCCATCTTACCTTGCAGCCAAAACTTCAAACTAACTCAGTCACGGCACTGACTAACTTCGTTTCAGCAGGGTTGGGCGTCACCTTTATGCCTAAGCTCACTGTGATCGATGAAATAAAGTCAGGGCAGATTGAAGTGGTTGCGACCGAGTTGGAGATGCTATCGAAGGCGACGGTTAAGGTTCAATCTTTGAAAGGCCGTGCACTTACGCTACAAGCCGAAACCTTGTTGGATTTCTTACTCGAGAACGCCACTTTCTTGAGTCATGACGCTTACAATATCTAGGCTTAATCAGTTTACTTAGCGACTCCTACCTAAGCTTTCAAATACCGCCAATATCACACTTCCAAACTGCTGGATTTGTTTTCGAGTCGAATTGATGTTTTGTCAATGCCACCTCTATTGTTAAGTCAACACATGCGGAATAAGTTACAAATTATTAACGAAACGAGTTTTAGACTGACAGCTGTGTTCGACAGATTTGGCTTTGTCAGGCATTAGGGGAAGAGAATGGAAGTTATTGTAATTGGCAGTGGTGTTATTGGATTGACCAGCGCATGGTATTTGGCAAAAGAAGGTCACTCGGTCACGGTTATTGATCGTCAAGATAGCAGTGGTAAAGAAACCAGCTTTGCGAATGCCGGGCAAATTTCTTACGGTTATTCATCACCATGGGCGGCACCGGGCATCCCTTTGAAAGCGATGAAATGGCTTACCCAAGAACATGCGCCACTTAAAGTGAAGCCTTCTCTTTCTCCAGAGTTAATGTCTTGGGCGACTAAGATGCTCGCCAACTGTAATGAAGCCAAGTACGCACAGAATAAATCGCGCATGTTGCGAGTCGCTAACTACAGCCGAGAGTGTCTCACTCATCTAAGAACCAGTGAACAACTGGCTTACGAAGGTAGGCAAAAAGGGACACTACAAGTGTTTCGAAGCGAGAAGCAACTCGATGCTATTCAGCAGGATATGAAGCTGTTAACAGAGAGTGGAATCGAACACTCGTTGTTTGATGTTGAACAGTGTCTGTCAGTGGAGTCGGGCTTAGCAGACGTTAAAGACAAGCTGGTGGGCGGTCTGTATTTACCACACGATGAAACCGGTGATTGTCATCAGTTCTGTTTAATCCTGACTGAGAAAGCCAAGCAACTCGGCGTTCAGTTCGTGTTTGATACCGAAGTGGTAAGTTTGAATCATCAGAATCAAACCATTGAGAGTATTACAACGACTCAAGGCGAGTTCAAAGCGGATGCTTATGTGGTTGCTTCAGGAAGCTATTCTCGAGAACTGTTGAAACAAGTCGACTTGTCTATCCCGGTTTATCCAGTGAAAGGGTATTCGTTAACACTACCGATCGTGAATGCAGATAAGTCACCAACCTCGACTGTGATGGATGAAACCTACAAGGTAGCGATGACGCGATTTGATGACCGTATTCGTATCGCGGGTACGGCCGAGCTTGCGGGTTTTAATTACCTGATTCCAGAAAAACGCAAAGCCACGATTGATATGGTGATTAAAGATCTTTTCCCACAAGCGGGGGACTTTTCTAAAGCCGAATACTGGACTGGGTTAAGACCAATGACGCCAGACGGCACGCCTATCATAGGAAAGACGCCTATCAAGAACCTATTTACAAATACTGGACATGGGACATTAGGTTGGACAATGGCATGTGGCTCAGGAAAGATCTTGGCAAGCGTGGTCAGTGGCTCAGCTAGTGATATTAAAACTGATGACTTAAGTATCCACCGCTATTTGTAGTGAGATGATGCAGTGATAATTAAACAACCCCATTCTTAAGCCTTAGAATGGGGTTATGGGTTCTGAGGGAGAAGATTATCTGGTGGTGGTTTCTAGCACATGGGTAAATCTATCCCACGATTTTTGGTCAGCTTCTTGTTGATAGTTGTTTGAGCCGAATACAGTAAAGGCATGTGGCGCACCACTGTAGGTGATCATTTCATGCGGAACCTTGGTTGATTCAAGTTGAGCGGCGAGGCTTCCAAAGTCGTGCATTGAAATCATGGCATCAGCCGTGCCGTGGAACACGACTACGGGAGCTTTAGTCTGCGAGTAGTCTTGCCCTTTTGGTGTCGATAAACCGCCATGGAAGGTAACATAAGCTTTCGATGGGATACCCGCACGAGCGGCTTCTAAAACGGCTGCGCCACCAAAACAGTAACCCATCATCACGTTGTTATCTAAGTTACCACCAAGCCTTTTCGCTTCCATTGCTCCCGCGCTAAGTAGCGCACGCATTTTTTCTCTGTCTTTATACAGCTCGCCTGTGTGTTGCTTTTTATCTTTCACTTCGGTCGGGCGAATGCCTTTACCAAATAGATCGATGGCGAACACGTTGTAACCGAGTTCGTTGAGCATCTCAGAACGTTTCTTTTCGTAATCGGTTAAGCCATCCCAATCGTGTATTAGCAGTACCAAAGGCGCTTGGTCACTGGCTTCACTCCAATAACCTTCGTAATCCATCCCATCGACTTGATAAGTGACGTTTTCTCCTGAAATCGCAGAGAAGGGCAGTAAAACTGAAAACAGGCCGAGCGTAGTGAGTTTTCGCATGCGTAATTCCTTTCGATGACAATTGACGTTCCAATCGAAAGTATAGATAACGCGATGATTCTCGCCAGATTTATGTCTCTAACTTGAAATGTATGGCAGGGATAGCAGGTGGCGATTACTGATAAACAGCCATCGAAAGGGAGTGCGATGGCTGTTCATGATGTGCTGAGAAATTCTCAGGTCCGCAGAAACGCGGGGGGTATTAGAGTAGAAAAGAACGGATTACTACCAAGTAGCGTTATCAGCGGTGTGACTACTTCGAAGTTCTGGGTACTTACGTTGATAGCGCGGCAACATCGACTCATTACCTAAGATGCCGCCTTGGTGGATATAGATGACGGTTTTTGTTGGGTTCTCTTCTTGCCATTGCTCTAGGCATTGCCACATCAATGGGTCGTAGAGCAGGTCGAATTCAATATCCGTCTGTTCTTGCAGATCCAACCAAGTTTGATAGTCCTGCTGGTAAAGCTTACCAAAGTGGTGTTTGGCTTTAAGTGGTAATATCTGCGGGTGATCGGTTTCGCCGAGTTCATTGAACTGCTGTGTTAGGTAATCACTGCCGCCAACACAAGCGCAAGTTAACACTGGGATGTTGTGCATTTTTAAATGCTTATGCAGATACAGAGCTGTGCTGCCTGTGCCTGCTGGAAGTGCTACCACGAAATCGTGTTTGTTTTCGAAACGCGTCCAGCTGAGTATTTCAATCGCCAGTTGCTTCACGCCGTATTCAGAAAGCTGAGAGCGTCCACCTTCTGGTAACACAATGCATTGTGAGTCAGGTTGTCTTACTTGCTCAATATACTCTTGTGGATGAAGCTCAGAGCCTGTTTCTTTGACTGAAATAACCTTAGCCCCGAGATCGATAGCGCCACGGTAGTTGCCGAGTGGGCGTTCTTGTAGCCATTGAGGCAGGTGGTCGACGTAAAACTCAAGCGTCCAGCCTTTGATTTTCGCAAGTGCGGCTAGCGAGAACAATGAGTTGGCTTGAGCGGAACCATAGCTTATTAGGGTGGTAGTGCTTGGGTGCTCGTCTTCCAGTAGCTTCATGAACTTTCTGGCTTTGTTGCCGCAAAAGTGGGAATGAAGCTGATCGTCACGCTTTAAGAAAAAGGTTTGGTCGTTGTATTGATGTTGAGTTACAGGGCTATTATTTAGTTTCATCGCACTTAGACAAAATGCTGACTCAAGAGCCAGCATTTATAGTTCAAATAGGACTAGCGAGTATCTAGTAGCTAGGGACCGCTGTAAACCAACTAAATCAAGTTTTCGTTCGATATTGAGCCGTGAACTACGAATTCATTTGCTCTGGGATTGATGAGGATAGATCGGTTTGAAAGGTGATTTTAGCGGTACATCCACCACAACTGCGATTGACCAATTCAAAGCCCCATTGGAAGCGTTGACATAAGTCCTCGACAATCAATAAACCTAACCCATGCCCATTCGGATTGTACTGTTCTTGTAGGCCTTCGCCTTGATCTTCAATCACAACACTCTCTTGGGACAGAGTGACCGTTACGGTGCCACTATTGGTCGCTGCAATGGCATTTCTCAACAAGTTTCCGACCAACATATTCATTATCGCGCTGGTGGCCTGAATTGTGGGTTCTGATTGAACGTACATGGAGATGTCGACGTCTTTCTCATCCGCCTGTGCTGAGTTTTTTGAGACGATAGTCTCTAACTCTTGTTGGCTAAACAATCGCAGTGGCGCATCGTCACTGTTCCTTTCGTAACGCACGAGGCCGAGTAGGGCATCGACCATCTCTGACATCTGAACAATGGCTTCATCAATGCGCTCAATCTGGCGAGATTGAAACTCGGTGGTTTCGCTTCTTAGCAGTAATTTATTTGCGCCACGAGCGACCGTTAACGGTGTTCTTAGTTCATGACTTGAGTAGCGAGCAAAGGCTTGTTCACGTTTGAGTAAGGAATTGATTTCTCTTCGGTACTGATTGAGTTGATCTGTGAGCTGACGAAACTCAACTGCGGCGTCGTCATTGACACTAAATTCTTCATTGAGGTTGAGCTTATTGGATTCCAATTGTTCGGAAATAGAATTGAAGGGTTCAATCAGTCGTTTAGATAATCGATAGAGCAGAGCACCAAAGCTAAAAATCAGAATAGAGAGTAATGTTAGTACAAAGGTGGTCGCATAAACCAGTTCGTAAATCTCAAACTCGACGCGGTCGATCTCGGAAAGCAGAACGATTGGGTGGGTTTGACCTTTATCAGAATACTCACCAACATACACCATGCGAGAGTTAGGTTCTTCACCTACCTCGCCAACAAAGCTTTCTTTGCCTTTAATGTATTTGAGGTATTCGGCAGGTATCAATGAAAGATCATTGTAGGCGATTGTCAGGTCATCAATTCTTAACGTACCGCTTTCCCCTGCTTGGAATAAACCAACCGCATAGTTACGGTCGATCAGGATGCGTCTTTCACCGACGCGATCTTCTGACATGTAGAGTGCGGCAACAAAGACTAAATAGACAAAGGCCGATACAATCACGGCCATTAACCCAAAGAAAACCGCTAAGCGGCCGGTTAGGGTTTTGGTGCTCGTGAGAACATTTAAAATCAATTCGATGACTCCAGACGGAATCCAACTTTAGGGACGGTAATCAACATCTGAGTATCAAACGGCTTGTCGAGTTGGTTACGTAATTGATAGATGTGACTGCGCAACACGTCATTGTTGGGTTCGTCTTCTTCCCAGAGTTTGTAGGAAATATCTTCGCGAGTAACCACTTCTGGTGCTTTTTGGCACAACATCTCAAGGATGGTGTAAGTGGTTGGGTTGAGTGCGAGTAACTTATCTTGACGGTACGCTTTACGCGTTTTTTGGTCGATGGTGAGTTCATCAAACTGCAATTTAGAAGAAGCCACTTTTCCTCGGTAACGACGAACAAGCGCTTTCATTCTGGCTTCCAAAATATCCAAATCAAAAGGTTTGGTTAGATAGTCATCGGCACCATGCTCAAACCCTTTTAACATATCATCGCGGCTATCAAGCGCGGTAAGCATCAGGATCGGGGTTGTGTTGCCTTGGTCTCTTAGCTTGTTACAAACCGTTAGGCCGTCCATTCTTGGCAGCATCAGATCTAATATGATGATATCAAAAGAGTTATCCATCGCGAGTTGCAAGCCAAGCTCACCGTTGTCCGCGTAATCGAGCTCCATCCCAATGCACTCAAAATAATCAAATAATACGCCTGCGATTTCACGGTTATCTTCGACTAATAGAACTCGTTTCATTTTGATTCTCATACAGAAATAGACGGTAACATTATCCTGAGTGAGCGTGAAAAATATGTCAATAACATAACTTTCACTTATGAGGGGGTAGATTGGATTCAGATTAAAAAATAAAAGAACGTATTATGTCTGAACTTCATATTAGCCGACCTAAAGTCTCCACATCACGGATCAATCCCGCCGTTTCACTATCGATCATTGTGCCGTTTTACGATGAACAAGAGGTGTTAGAAGAGTTTCATTCTCGCTTAACCAAGGTACTGGATAGCTTACCCATCACCAGTGAAATTGTTTATGTCGATGATGGCAGCAAAGACAACAGCTTGGATTTGGTGAGTTCATTCACTTCAATCAATAGCTCAATTTCTGTGATCGGTTTAAGCCGTAACTTTGGTAAAGAATCAGCGATGAGTGCTGGCCTCGAGCACTGCCGGGGACAAGCGGTGATCTTGCTCGATGCCGATCTGCAAGATCCACCCGAGCTGATTCCTCAAATGATTGCCAAATGGCGCGAAGGTTATGACGTCGTCAATATGCAGCGTAGCCAACGTGATGGTGAAACGTGGTTTAAGAAGTTTTCAGCCGCAAGCTTTTACAAAGTCATGAACGTGGCGGCGAAGATCGATGTTCCAGAAAATGTGGGTGATTTCCGACTGTTAAGCCGAGAGGTTGTCGATCATATCAATCAACTTCCTGAACGTAACCGTTACATGAAAGGCATCTTTTCATGGCCAGGTTTTAGACAAGCAACGATTCAGTTTAAGCGCGATGCTCGCTTCTGTGGCGAGACGAAATGGAACTACCTGAAACTCATCGGATTGGCGATGGATGGCATCACATCATTTTCTATCCGCCCACTGCGTATTGCGACGGCCGTTGGTGGATTAGTGGCGCTTACCGCTTTTGTGTATGGCGTCTTCATCGTGTTCAAAACCATGATGTTTGGTGAGCCTATTACGGGTTACCCATCAATGATGGTGGTCCAACTTGCCCTAGGCGGTATTCAACTTCTGAGTATTGGTTTAATGGGGGAATACATAGGTCGTATTTTCATCGAAACCAAGAACCGTCCTTTGTATCTGATCCAATCGGTGGTCGATACCCCTGCATTAAAAACGCATTTTAAATTAGAGGAGTCAGCATGAGCCTGAACCGAACGCACCTATGGTATTTGTTGGCTTTTGCATTGGTTCTAAGGCTCTTATCTCTGGCGACATACCCTTTAATGGACACTACGGAAGCGCGCTACGGTGAGATGGCTCGCTTGATGGTAGAAACCGGCAATTGGTTAACCCCTCAATTTGATTACGGCATCCCTTTCTGGGGTAAGCCTCCGATGTTTACCTGGATGAGCGCGATTGGCATTGAGCTGTTTGGTTTGAGTGAGTTTGCTGTGCGTGCGCCACACTGGTTAGCAGGTTTTGCGACGATTTTGTTGGTTGCGTACATGGCTAAGCGCACCGGACAAAGTGCCTTGGTGGCGGCCGTGGTATTGGCGACATGTGGGATTTTCTCTATCGCGGCGGGTGCTGTTATGACTGACATGGCATTAACGTTAGCGATGACCATAGCCATGTTAGGTTTCTACCTATGTTGGTTAGGAGGAGAGGGTTCGAAGGGAGAAGGGAGCGCGAAGACTAATCGGTCTTGGGGCTATGTCGGTTTCATTGGCTTAGCACTAGGCTTGCTGGCAAAAGGGCCGGTAGCGATTGTGATTATGGGTATCGCCGTTTTCCCTTGGTTAGTATTGCAACATGGATTTTTTGGCGCTTTTAAAGTGTTATGGCAACGCTTTCCACTGTTGTCAGGCTTAGGCGTGATGCTAGCGATTGCTTTGCCGTGGTACATCATGGCTGAAATGGCAACACCGGGTTTTATTGATTACTTTATTGTTGGCGAGCACTTTAAGCGTTTTGTTGTGAGTGGTTGGGAGGGCGATTTATACGGTTCTGCCCATGACCAAGCAAGAGGCATGATTTGGATTTTCTGGATTCAAGCGGCTGCGCCGTGGTCGATTGTGTTGCCTATTTTGACTTTCGCCCGTCGTAAGAAAATCGCAGAAGTTAACGCTGAACATAGTGGGTTGTTTTCATTCCTTGTGTGTTGGTTGGTCTCTCCTCTAATTCTTTTCACTATGGCGGGTAATATTCTTCCAGCTTACGTCCTACCGGGTATTCCAGCCCTTGGCTTGCTGGTGGCAACGCTTGTGGTAGAAAAAGATAAGAAGTGGTTCTCGAGTGTGGCTTTGGTGCTACCTGTGCTGTTAATGATTGCGATGGTCTACCTCAACCTAGGCAAAGCGAACGAGAAAAGTGACCGTATTATCTTCGAGCAGATCACGGATGAAGCGCCGAGCTTTTACATCGGTAAACGACCGTTCTCTGGGCAATTTTACAGTCATGGACAAGCGAAAAAGCTACTTGATGTTAAGCAGTTAGATGGTATCGACAAGTTCTATCTGATTGGTAAAAGAGCGGAAGTGGAAACCAAGATTAAAGACAATGCGTTGACCTGTATTTTAGAGCCGACGGTGAAGATCAAGCGCGCTCTATTTAGTTGTCATAGCCAAAACATCAAACCAAATCTATCGTTGAGCCATATTCGAAGTGATGGCGATGTTCAATTTTAACTCGTCATCGAGACTGTTTAGCCACAAGTTCGACGTGCTAAACCAAAAACTACAACCTCATCTTAAGATGATTAAATTCGCTATGGTGGGGTCGGGTGGCTTTGTTGTCGATTGTGCCGTGTTTGCGTTGCTGCATTACGTTATTGGGCTGCCGTTAATGAGTGCTCGAATTGGCTCTTTCATCGTTGCAGCAACGACAACTTGGTTTGGAAATCGAGTGTTGACCTTTGAATTCAAAGGGCAGGGGAATTGGTCCGAAAAGCTGATTCAATGGCAAAAGTTCATGTTCTCTGCATCAATATCGGCGATACCTAATTTGCTGTGCTTTAAGTTGATGACTGAATTGCTGCCTGCATTTACTGGGGCAGTGTTTATCGCAATGGCGGTTGGCATCTTGGTGGGCATGGTCAGTAACTATTTGCTTAGTCAGTATTGGGTGTTTGCTCGTTAGGCTATCTTGTAACAGACACAAAAAAGCGCAGCTAAATAGCTGCGCTTTGTGTTTTTACGATAGCGAAGTCAATCGGTTCGCGATATTAGCGTTGTGCTGCGCGCTGGCGGTTCTTGCCGTTACTTGCAGGTTTGCCACCTTGACCATTGCCCGCTTTGTTACGGTTTGGTTTGCCATTTCCGCCGCCATTACCTTGTGATTGCTGACCACCAGGACCTTTCTTAATGAAGCCAGTCGCTGGTTTACGAGCATTGCCATTACCGCCACCTTGGTTAGCATTACCTTGGCTACCGTTGCCGTTACCATTCGGCTTCTTGCCACCCGGTTTCTTACCAGAGTGGTTACGTGGGCTTTCGCCACCAAGACCTGGCTGAGATTTACTGTGCTTAGTCGCAAAGCGTTGTGAACCGTGACGACCAGACTTACGACGTTGTGCCGGTGTTTGTGCATCAAAGTCTTCTGCTGGTACTAGGCAGTTTGCTTTGTCACCAATTAGGTGCTGTTTACCCATGCTGATCAGTGCTTCACGGATGATTTTCCAGTTTTCAGGATCGTGGTAACGAAGCAGTGCTTTATGCAGACGACGTTGACGATCACCTTTCGGCACAGGAACATCTTCACGCTTCTTATATTTCACGCGTTTCAGAGGGTTAGTCTCTGAGTAGTACATCGACGTTGCATTACACATTGGCGATGGGTAGAAGTTCTGTACTTGGTCACACTCGTAGTTGTGCTTTTTCAGCCACATTGCTAGGTTAAGCATGTCTTCATCTTCTGTGCCCGGGTGAGCAGAGATAAAGTAAGGAATTAAGTACTGTTTCTTACCGGCTTCAGCGCTGTACTTCTCGAACATCTCTTTGAAACGATCGTAAGTGCCCATGCCCGGCTTCATCATCAGATCCAGTGGGCCTTTTTCAGTATGCTCTGGAGCAATCTTCAAGTAACCACCAACGTGGTGAGTCACAAGCTCACGAACGTATTCTGGAGATTCAATCGCTAAGTCGTAACGTACACCAGAAGCGATCATGATCTTCTTAACACCCGGTACTTTTCTCGCAGAGCGGTACAGGTCGATAGTGTGTTGATGGTCTGTGTTTAGCTTTTCACAGATTTTCGGGAACACACATGATGGACGACGACAGTTAATTTCAGCTTTTGGATCTGAACAACCTAAACGGTACATGTTCGCCGTTGGGCCGCCCAAGTCAGAAATAGTACCTGTGAAGCCCGGTACTTTATCTTTAATGTCTTCGATCTCATCCAAGATAGATTCTTTCGAACGGTTCTGAATGATGCGACCTTCGTGCTCTGTGATTGAACAGAAAGAACAACCACCAAAACAACCACGCATGATGTTAACTGAGGTTTTGATCATGTCGTATGCTGGGATTTTCGCTTTGCCGTACATCGGGTGCGGAACACGCTTGTACGCAAGGCCAAACACGTAGTCCATCTCTTCTGTGGTCAATGGAATAGGCGCTTGGTTAATCCAAAGCTCGCGATCACCGTGACGTTGAATCAGAGCACGACCTGAGTACGGGTTTGTCTCAAGGTGCAGAATACGACTAGCGTGAGCGTAAAGAATACGGTCATTGTTTAGCTTTTCGTAACCTGGGATACGAACCGCTGTAGTTTTTGCATCGTGACGAGAAGGGCGAATAGTAATAGGTTGCGCTTTTACTTCTTCTTTTTCGTCTTTCTTGGTATCACACTGAGTTTCAACTTCGTACGGGTTAACCGGAACATACGCTTTGTTCGGCTTTTCGATACGAGAAGAGTCAATGATCTTGAAGCCTTCAGGGGCCGCAGGAAGATTGATAGCAGTACCGCGGATATTGGTCAGCGTAGACATGTCTTCACCATCGGCAATGCGGTGTGCTACTTCAACCAGTGCACGCTCAGCGTTACCAAAAAGAAGAATGTCAGCTTTTGCATCAAACAATACAGAGCGGCGAACTTTATCTGACCAGTAGTCGTAGTGAGCTACACGACGTAAGCTCGCTTCAATACCACCAAGCACGATTGGCGTGCTTTTGTAAGCTTCACGACAACGTTGAGAATAAACCAGAGTTGCACGATCAGGACGCTTGCCACCTTCATTGTTCGGAGTATAAGCATCATCGTGACGTAATTTGCGATCAGAGGTGTAGCGGTTGATCATGGAGTCCATGTTACCCGCTGTGATGCCGAAGAATAGGTTAGGTTTACCTAGCTTCATGAAGGCATCTTTATTGTCCCACTTTGGTTGAGCAATAATGCCCACGCGGAAACCTTGAGCTTCAAGCAGACGGCCGATGATAGCCATACCAAAGCTCGGGTGATCGACATAAGCGTCACCAGTTACAATAATAATGTCACAGCTATCCCATCCAAGAGCATCCATCTCCTTTCTACTGGTAGGCAAAAAGGGTGCAGTTCCGTAGCACTCGGCCCAGTATTTTTTGTGTTCGTGAATAGGAGTGATATCGCTGTACATATTTCAACCTCTGATTTTTGAGGCGGGAATTATAGCGGCATGAGCCTAGACTAGCCAGTAGAACATGCCCCTGTTAGTTCTGGTGTCTTTCGTCTTTTTACGGTAAATGGCGACAAAAGAACCATACAACAGCATAGTTGAAGCCTTGAATAACGTCGCTAATTTGTGATTTTGATTAGTGTTCGCAGCAGTTTTTGATATTATTCGCGAAAATAAGTCTGAAGAAGTAGATCCACAATGGTCGAAACGTTATTAGTACAATTTGCTCCGATGCTTTTAGGAGCCCAACTGATCTTAACCCTCATCTTGGTGAAAGGGGATATTTGTCCGGGGCAGCGTGGTCGTATCCACAAGATGTTACCTGCGATTGGCGTGCTGTGGCTTGCCGTTGCCTCAGTAAAAATTGAAGCCTTTCTGGTCGTGTTTGCGATCTTTTATTTCTATTCTCAAGTTCAAACTAAGAAGACACGCGATTCTGGCCCTATTTGGGTGATGTACTTAGCTTGTGGTTTGGCATTGTCTTACGTTGCTATCCAAGCGACGGAACAAGCAACTACCGTTGGTATCATCACTACTGTATTGCTAGTGGCACTGTTAGGCTCAGCGTTTGGCCATTTACTGCTGACGATTGCAAGAACACGCTTACAGGCATTTCACCGTGTTCTGCCTGTTGTTGGTGTTTTGACGGGCATGTTGGTGGTTTTGGCAACAGTCGTGAGTGTCTATTCTTTGTCTGAAGCTCAACTAGAACCAGTGATTTCAACGCTACTGTTCAGCTTTGCTTTGCTAATCTCAGCTATCGTGGTGTGGTGTTGGCATCTACTGTTCGTTAAAACCCCGGAAAAACTTCAACTGACGGTTTCGTTACTGATGTTATTGGCTGCGGCTGTGGGTTTAACGCCAGTGTGGGCACTTTAATCGCGGACTTTCATTAATTACGTGCGCTCATTAATCACGCATTCTCTTTAAGAAGTGTGATCAGTTTTTTAGCATGGCCTTGGTAAGCGTTCTAAACTTAATTTTAGTCGGTGTGTTCGTAAGGAGTACGAGATGGATTTAAGCAACGTCAAAGGTTTCGATAGCATTATCTTGCTGGGAATCGTGAATGAGAAACTTCGCCTAGAGTGCGATAGCTTTGAAGAGCTGATCAGTATGTATGAAATGGATATAGAAAGTGTCGTGGGCAAGCTCGATATGCTTGGCTATCAATACGACCCATTGACTAACCAGTTTAAGTCTTATCCAAGATAGTCTATTTTCGCGAATCAACAGATATCGAAAATCATCGATACTGAAACTAAAAAGTCACAGATTATCTGTGACTTTTTTTGTTTCTGGCGTTTGCCTTTCCGATTTAATACAGGCTTAAGCTAGCTCAATAATGAACCTCTTAAACGACCTCAATACCATCTAAGTGACTCTTACTCTGCTGTCTTGCTGTGCTAAAGAAAGCCTGTAGGTAACGTTTGTCTTTTTCTGAGTTTCTTACTGCGGCAAACAGTCTTCTTGAAAGCCCTTTACCTAACGGTTTGCTGGCTATCAAACCTTGTCTTGAGAACTCACTGATCGCCCAATTTGGTAATGCCGCGACACCTAATCCTGCCGATACCATTTGCACCAACATTAAGGTGTTGTCTGCTTGTTTCCACTTCTTAGGTTCTACACCTGCTGGTTGCAAAAAGTGTTTCACGACGTCTAAACGTTGTTTTTGAACAGGATAGGAGAGCATGGTGAGATCGCTAAGATCTTGCGGATCAATGCTCGCTTTATCGGCCAAAGGCGAGTTGATCGCGGTGATAAGACGCATCTCAAAATCGAAAAGCGGCTCGTAATGAACCTCAGAGCGAGGCTGTATATCAGAGGTGATCACCAAATCTAGCTCGCCTGCCATTAGCGCGGGTAGCGGCTCAAACCCAAAGCCTGACGAGAAATCTAGCGTTACGCTTGGCCAAGCCACTTGATATTCCTTCAAAGCAGGCATTAACCATTGGAAGCATGAGTGACATTCAATCGCCATGTGCAAACGACCATTCACATCCTCTTTCAGGCTCGCGAGTTCGTTCTCCGCTTTAGCTATTCTTGGCTGTATCTCATCGGCAAGCCTAAGCAAAATCTCACCTTCAGAGGTGAACTTAACTGGTCTAGTTTTACGTAGGAAAAGCTGACCACCGATACGCGCCTCAAGGTCTTTCAGTTGGTGAGAAAGCGCCGACTGAGTCAAGTGAAGAGAAGTTGCCGTCGCTGTTAGCGAGCCGCTGTCTCTTAAGGTAGTCAATGTTCGAAGGTGTTTAAGCTCTATCATGAGTTTTCCTCATATTCCCTAAGCCAATTTAATATTTCTTAATAATCACCCTACGGGGTTTTCTTTCATTTGTAAACGTCTAGATGTCCAGATGGATTTAATTTTTCAGCTTTAGATTATTCAAGATGAATATTTTTAATAAACAAGATGAATATTTGGACGTTGTTCATCGTTCAGATTAGGGAGATAGTTTAGCCATCTAGACGCCTTGTAAAGAACTTAAACCATAAGCTAGGCAGTTTGATCGAACACTAAAAATTATTGAATAAGGAACAGGTTCATGACTACGACAACGCATATTTTAGGCTACCCACGTATCGGCGAAAAACGCGAACTCAAATTCACTTTAGAAAAATACTGGCGCGGTGAGATTAACCAATCAGATTTAAAGCAACTCGGTAGCGAACTAAGAAATCGTAACTGGAATGTACAAGCTAAGGCGAATCTAAGCTTTGCAACTGCGGGTGACTTCGCATGGTACGACCATGTTCTAACAACGACGTTACTTCTAGGTCATGTACCTGAGCGTCACGCTGGTGGATCAGAAGGTGAAAAAGCCTTCCCAGATTTAGATACCTTGTTCCGCGTTGGTCGCGGTCAATCTCAAACTCAAATACAATCTCAAAGGCAGCCAACTTGTTGTGGCGCTAAGCACGGCTCTGAAAGCGCTAAAGATGGTGCAGCAGCATCAGATATGACGAAGTGGTTCAACACTAACTATCACTACATTGTTCCTGAGTTCAGTAAAGACGACACCTTTGAAGTGAGTTGGCCACAACTGTTTGACGAAGTGAGTGAAGCGATAAAATCCGGGCATAAGGTGAAGCCAGTTTTGTTAGGCCCGTTATCTTATTTATATCTTGGTAAAGAAGTGGAGGAGGGTTTTGATCGTTTATCTCTTCTTCCGCGCCTTCTTACCGCTTACCAAGCAATTTTGGCAAAACTCGCTAAGTTGGGGGTTGAGTGGGTTCAAATCGATGAACCAATTCTTTCTCTTGAGCTTGAGAGTCAATGGGCAGATTCATTCAAGTTGGCGTATCAAGTGATTCAAGGTGATGTGAAGCTACTCCTTACCACGTACTTTGATTCTGTGACTGACACGTTAGATAAAATCATGGAACTGCCCGTCAACGGCTTACACATCGATTTGGCTGCCGCACCCCAGCAACTCGATCAAGTGGTGAACAAGCTACCTGAAGATTGGGTGCTTTCTGCAGGAGCAATCAACGGACGCAATGTTTGGCGAGCAGACTTAGCCGCTCAACTAGAGTTACTACAACCAGTGAAAGAGAAGCTAGGAGACAAACTTTGGGTAGCAAGTTCATGTTCACTTTTGCATAGTCCAGTCGACCTTGAGTTAGAAGATTCACTCAGCGATGAAGTGAAGAGTTGGTTTGCTTTCGCGAAACAGAAAGTGACCGAGGTGAGTATATTGGGTGCGGCACTAGACGGTAACCACAATGCTATCTTGGCGTGTGAAACCTACAGCCAGCCGATTGTTGCACGCAAGAGCGCGACTAATGTGAATAAGCCGCAGGTTCAAGCTCGTATTAACACCATTACCAAAACCCTAACCGAGCGAAGTGCTCCTTATGCCGAACGCGCTTCACATCAGTCTGAGGTGTTAGGTTTACCATTATTGCCAACCACAACAATTGGTTCATTTCCACAAACCGGAGAGATCCGTGTTCAGCGTAGTGCTTACCGCACTGGCAAACTGAGTGAAGCGGAATACAACACCGCGTTGAAAGGTCATATTGCGGATGCGGTGAAACGACAAGAAGCACTTGATTTGGATGTACTGGTTCATGGTGAAGCTGAACGTAATGATATGGTGGAGTACTTTGCTGAAAATCTAGCAGGCTTTCAAACCACTAAGTTTGGTTGGGTACAAAGCTATGGCTCACGCTGCGTGAAGCCGGCGATTGTGGTCGCGGATATAGAGCGTGAGAAGCCGATGACCGTAGAATGGTCGACCTATGCCCAATCTCTGACCTCGAAGCAGATGAAAGGGATGCTGACAGGCCCAGTCACTATCTTATGTTGGACATTCCCACGTGAAGACATTTCACGCAAAGAGATCACTAATCAATTGGCATTTGCGCTGCGAGATGAAGTGTCTGATTTGCAAGACGCGGGCATCAACATTATCCAAATCGATGAACCAGCGATTCGTGAAGGTCTGCCATTGAAAAAGCGCGACCACGCAGAATACCTAGAGTGGGCGGTCGATGCCTTTAAGATCTCAGCGGCAAGTGCTAAACCAGAAACTCAGATTCATACCCACATGTGTTACAGCGAGTTCAACGAGATCATTGATTCAGTAGCCGCGCTAGATGCCGATGTGATTACCATTGAGACTTCTCGCTCGAACATGGAACTGCTGAAAGCATTTGAAGGGTTCAACTACCCGAATGCGATTGGACCTGGCGTTTATGACATTCACTCACCAAACATCCCGTCAGAAGAGTGGATTGTTGATTTACTTAAGAAAGCGGCAGAGAAAATTCCAGCGGAACGTTTGTGGGCAAACCCTGATTGTGGGCTGAAGACACGGAACTGGGCAGAGACGGAAGCGGCGCTGACTAACTTAGTTTCGGCAACTAAAGCACTGCGTAAAGAGTGGGAATCAACCGAGGCATAATTCAGCTTAGGATTTTGATTGCTTCATAAAACAAAGGCCTCGCATTTGCGAGGCCTTCTGGTTTTATACTTGTTCGAATCTCGAGCTAGAATCTAGCTGCTGCTCTGACACGTCTCTTTGCTGATCAACTTCTCAACCATCAGTTGTCCGCGAGTGTTGCGAATCTTGATGTTGTAAGCCAAGCCCATATCAAGGTTTGCTCTCACTTCAGAGTTGGTGCAGTAGCTATTCACACTCATGTCTACAACTTGGTTTAAAGGCTTAGCACCTTTTGCATCTTGGTTGTAGATCATCATGATTTCGATAACCGTGTTTTTTGCTAGCACGCGCATGACCGACAGTGGACCATACTCAATCGGCAGGCCTGCAGATAAAACGCCAGCTCGGTGCTGCGCCATCATCTCTAGCTGTCTTTGTTCGTCTTGCTCACTTGAAGCACAGCCTGCAAGCAGAGCTAAAGCCAGTGAGCCAATAATCCATTTTTTCACGTTAAAATACTTTCTTGAATGGTTTTACAATCACATTTTGGTAAACGCCAGCATCAATGTACGGGTCAGCGTCTGCCCATGCTTGTGCATCTTCCAAAGAGTTAAATTCAGCAATCACAGTTGAACCTGTAAAGCCTGCTTCGCCAGGGTTATCTGAATCAATCGCTGGCATTGGACCTGCTGTTAACAGTCGGCCTTCATCGTGAAGTGTTTGTAGGCGTTCTAGATGTTGTGGGCGAACACTTAGGCGTTTTTCTAATGAATTTTCGACGTCTTGAGAAAAAATCACGTACCACATATTGGTATATCCTTATTTTACTTCACTGAATTGGGGGCGTTTAAATTCGCTATCTTGCTAATTTACGCGAACTAATTGGTATTGGAAGAGCTAATGATAAGAAATTGTGAAATGGTGCGAGAGAGAAGTATGGTCTTTAGCGATTTCATTCGTTGAAACTAAAGACCGTCTACATTAGCAGCTTGGTGAAAAGTACTATTTATTGATCGGGCGAGGCTTACCACCCTCATCGACAGCAACGTAGTTGAACGTTGCTCCACAAACCTTATATCGGTCGCCGATACCGTGATCAAGTACAGGCTTAACCCAGACTTCTAGGTCGATATTCATCGAGCTGCGACCAATCTTAGTGCAGTCACCATAAACACACACAACATCACCCACTGAAACCGGCTGTTTGAACTCGATACTCGATACTGAAACCGTGACTATCTTGCCGTTAGATATCTCTTTTGCCAGTATGCCGCCAGCAAGGTCAAGCTGTGACATTATCCAACCACCGAAAATCTGGCCTGCTGCATTTGTATCAGAAGGCATCGCTAATGTGCGAAGAAGTAAAGAACCAATCGGGTTCAAAGTTGATTGAATAGTCATTGTCGTACTCTTAATGGTATTGATTGTTTTATATAAAAATAGATGTGTTTACGAGACTCGTGGTGGTCTAATTTTTAACGTCTTCACCGAACACAAATAATCAGCGGCCAATGATCACGAGTATCATTGGCCAATCGCATATTGATAATAATTGTATCAAATAGGGTATGAGGACTCATCCCTAAGGGCTATTTCTCGTCGGTATTTTTATCCGTTAACTCTTTCTGCTGGTCTTTTGGTAGATGCTTATAGATATAAACACCAGTGAGCAAGGTGAAGAGCAAGGTCGCGATGAGTAGACCAAACACTTTGAAGTTGACCCAAACATCCAACGGTAGGCTGAAAGCAACGTAAACGTTGAGAACGGCACATAGGGTAAAGAACAGCGTCCATGCCCAGTTGATCTTGCCCCATACCGAATCAGGCAGTGTGATCTCTTTGCCTAACATACCTTTAATCGCTGATTTGCCCATGATGTGACTGACCGTCAGGCCAATCGCAAACAGTGCGTAAACGATGGTGACTTTCCATTTAATGAAGTTGTCGTCGTGCAAGAAGATGGTCATGCCACCAAATACGGCAACCATTAGAAAGGTGATGACCTGCATTTTTTCGACTTTCTTGTAGATGAAATAAGTCAAAATAATTTGAACTGCAGAGGCAACGATCAAAGCGCCGGTCGCGGTATAGATGTCGTACATCTTATAAAGCGCAAAGAAAATAATGAGAGGAATGAAATCAAGAATTTGTTTCATGAGACACTGACTATCCAGTTAGTTGAGTTGCTGACAGTCTAACGAAAACTGTCTCGATGCTAAATAGCTCGAGACAATTGGGTGCCAATTAATTCAATCTAACCACTCATCGTGTTTAAAGAGTTGAAGCAGGTTATCGCATTGACGAGGTTTGATAGCGAGGTATCAGCTTTTTGATATCTTCAAGGTAACCTTCGCTCTTTAAGCTGTCTAAGGTGTTTTCGAGCTCTTGCTCACTCATGGCAAAACATGTCGATTTACCGGTCGTTAAGTCGAGATACTCGTGATATTCACGCTCTGTGAAGTGGCCAATTCTGTCCATTAATAGGGTTTTAATTCCATGGTGAATCAAGCCGTAATACGTATGTCTTTGTAAGGTCATAGCCTATCCTCCGTGACAAGCTGCAGTGAAACTGGTGCAACCTGCTGTATATTGGTTGGGTTATCTATGACAAAGCAACTCGAATGCCATTTTCTCCAACGGAACAGAATAAATTCCCGGCTAAATAGAATTGAACTTCTTTTCAAATAGTTAAAGGAAGGTACGTTCTATTCTCTGACAATCAATACGAAACAGACATCAAATAGTTTCATTTTGAGAACGGAAAAATTCTCATTATGACGCTCTCCTGCCGCTTATAAAGAGGCCTACCAACAATGATTGCCGCTAATCGACGAGCCAATCAACAAGCGTAGATAAGGATGTATTTTGTCGATTCTTGGGTTGCAGCAAGAAGTAACCATTTCCAGAGAAAACACTGCCTTCACTCACTTTTACCAATCTACCTAAATCAATATCTTGCTTGGCCAGTGTGATGTCGCCTATGGCAATGCCAAACCCTTGAATGGCGGCGTTCATAGCTTGATCGAGTGTCGCGAATTGTTGGTTGTTCTTGCTTGAAAGGTCGTGGCTGCCTATGTGCTCTAACCAAAGTCGCCAATCACTTTGCTCATTGTTGGCGTGTAGCCAAGTGTATTGGGCAAGCTTGTGTGGCTTGATGATGGTCGATGCGTCGTCGACAAGATGGCTCTGTGTAATGCTTTGTGCTTGGCAAACGGGCGCTAGCTGCTCGTTAAACAATAATTGGCTGATAATCGATTGTTGGTTTGGCTTCTTACCATAGATAATTACGGCGTCAAACGGATCAAAGCTTGGTTCGAAGACGTGCTTGATGGTCGACGTCAGTTCGACATCAATTTCAGGATAGGCTTGCTGAAAAGACATCAACTTAGGTAGTAGCCAAGAGGTAATACAGCTCGGTGCGTTGAGTTTGATCTTAGACGGAGAGCTAGCCACTTGATTTAGAGCCGATTGCAGCTGATGAATCGTTCCTTGTATCAGGGGAACCAGTTCTTCTCCTTTCGGCGTTAAAGACAATCCGCGAGCATGGCGATAGAAGAGATCACAGCCAAGGCTTTCTTCAAACGACAATACCTGACGACTCACTGCACCTTGCGTAACATTGAGCTCATGTGCCGCGCGTGTAAAGTTGAGGTGCCTTGCCGTAGACAAAAACGCGAGCAAGGTTTTGGTTGAAGGAAGTGTGCGATTCATATCTTTACCTATGACTTTTTATCATGGCTATTATGTGATTATTTCGATTCATTTATCAATAGTGTTCTGTTTGAATGTAAATACTTAATCATCATTTGTGATTCAATATGTGTATAAGTCACATTTTTTGAATATGAAGGCAATGATGAAGACATTGTGATTTTGTGAAAGGGATAGCTTCTTGACATCTTTTATTGATAGCTTAGTGCCTCAGGCTGTAAAAAAATTAATACCTTATCAATCGGCAAGAAGAATTGGTGGTGATGGACGTGTCTGGCTAAACGCCAATGAATTGGAAAGCTCGCTGTTTCAAGGAGAAGCAAGTCACAACCGATACCCAGACTTCTTACCACAAGATATTGCTAAGGCTTATCAAGATTACTGTAGTACCGATGCCGCGACTGTGGCTGTTCGTGGTGCAGATGAAGCGATTGATTTGCTGATCAGAACATTCTGTAAACCGGCGTGCGACAACATACTTATCTGCTCTCCAACGTATGCGATGTATGAGTTTTGCGCTGATGCATTGGCGATTAATACCTTGGACTCTCCATTGCAGGAAGACTTTAGCCTGAACGTCGCTGATATTGTGAATAAGGCAAAACTGGCGAATATCGTGTTTCTTTGCTCACCAAACAATCCAACGGGCAATGTGATTCCTAAATCGGATTTGATTCAGGTACTGGAAGGCACGACTGGAAAATCTCTAGTGGTCGTCGATGAAGCGTATATCGAATTTGAACCACAAACGTCAGCCGTTAGCCTTATTGAGCGTTATCCGCACTTGGTTGTGATTCGCACTTTGTCTAAGGCATTTGGACTGGCTGCAGTTCGTTGTGGTTTTATCTTAGCGAGTCAAAATGTGATGCAGTATGTCGCGAAGCTGATTCCACCTTATCCGATGCCAGATTGCTCATCTCAAATTGTATTAGACGCGTTGTCTGATGAACGAGTCTCAGTGATGCAAGATGCGACGCAGAATCTGGTTGAGCTGCGTAACTGGTTTGCTTGTGAGTTAACGCAGTTTGATTTCATCGAGTCTGTTTACCCTTCATCGACAAACTTCATTTTGCTGCGTCAAAAAGCTGGGCATCAAGTGTTCAGTGTCTTGGCGAAGGACGGCATTGTGACAAGGAACCAAAACCATGAACCGGCTTTGCGTAACTGTGTTCGAATCAGTATTGGTAGCCAAGAGAGCATGCTAGAAGTGATAACGTCACTAACACGTTACCAAACCGAATTAGAACAGAGTCAACAAGGCAAACACATTCAACAAGCTCAACATAAAGAAACTCAATCTCAACTCGATAAAGATCATATCTAGGATGGCAATGATGAAAAAGATAATACTAGGACTCGCTTGTGCGGTCGCTTTACTTGGTACAACGGTACAGGCGAAAGAAATCCGTTTGGCGTCGGACTTTACGTATCCGCCATTCAACTATAAAAACAGCGACGGTGTGCCTGTCGGGTTTGATATTGAGATAGCTGATGCCTTGTGTGAGCAAGCTAAACTCGATTGTACTTGGGTTTCACAAAGCTGGGATTCGCTAATTCCAAGTTTGTTGGCAAGAAAGTCAGATGTGATTATGGCGTCAATGCGTATCACCGAAGAGCGTAAGCGTAAGATCTTATTTACTGATAAGTACTACCAAACTCCAGCCGTGTTTGTTGCTGCTAAAAGCGCGGAGTTCAGCGTTGATGAGGCGGGCTTGGCGGGCAAAACTATAGGTGTTCAACAAGGTACGATTCACGATCGCTACGTAACCGACAAGTTTGGCAGTGTGGCCAACATTAAGCGTTACACAGGGCAAGATGAAGTGTATCTGGATCTGCAAAATGGTCGTCTAGATCTAACCTTTGGCAACTCGGATCAACTGTCATTAGCTTTCTTAGATAAAAAAGAAGGTGAGGGCTTTGAATTTAAAGGTAAAGCAGTAACCGACAAAGCCTACATTGGCGAGGGTACGGCGTTAGCACTAAGAAAGCAGGATTCAAAACTGGCGAAACAATTCAATGCCGCGATTGAAGAGATCAGAGCGAACGGTACTTACGACAAGATCGCCGCTAAGTACTTCACGTTTGATATCTATGGCGCTGATTTGTAATTCGTCTAACGCCTAAAAAACTAGAACACCAAAAACAAAAATCCGAGGGCTGTAAGGCTCTCGGATTTTTGTTGCAAATAATTCATCCTATTAAGCTTCTATCTATTGCCTTTATCTATTCTTGTTACCTAAATCCAGCCGAAAACCTTGCATTCATCACCTCACAAAGCACTGTTCACGACTCGCGTTTTCGAGCGAGGAAACCTTCTTTGTCGTGCTCTATAACTGAATTTAATGTCTTAAAATAACATAAATATATCGGTGCTTTTTTGCTAAGAGATTGTTCTAGAAGCAGTTGAAAGTAATCGAAATTCCCAAAAAATCCAAAGTAGAACTGATTAATGGTCTAATTAGTCCCAAATATGATTGGTATCACAATCAATTAGGTTCTCAGGCCAATAGATAAACCTTAGTTCACAAAATATACATATAGTATTGTAATACAAAATTCATAGGGTAAGAATATTGTAATGAAACGTTACTGCTATGAGCGATGTGCAATTGAACGTTAGATTTCAAACTTAGCTATAGCGTTGCATATAAAAACTGTACCTCTTACAAAATGGATTCTGGAGAAGAACATGAAAAAACACCTACTGACGATTGCAGCGGCTTCAATTCTTATGGCATTTGGCGCTCAAGCAAAAACTTTGACGTTAGGGCATGCAATGTCATTAGAAAGCGCAGCTCACCAAGGCATGGTGATCATGGCTGATAAAGTTAAAGAAAAATCGAATGGTGAACTTACGATTAAGATCTTTCCAAACGGTCAATTAGGCTCTGAACGTGACCAAGCGGAGCAAGTTGTTACTGGCGCGATTGATATGGCCAAAATCAATGGTGGGTTAGCCGAATCTTTTGAACCAACGTTTAAGGTTAATGCACTGCCTTTCTTATTCCGTGACGTTCCACATATGAGAACCTTCATGCGAAGTGAAGCTGCACAAGAGATGTTGCTTTCAAGTGAAGGTAAAGGCTTCATCGGTCTTACATTCTATGACTCAGGCACACGTAGCTTCTACGCTAAAAAAGCCATTAACTCACCGGCTGATCTCGCTGGTATGAAAGTTCGAGTTCCGGGTTCTCCAACCATGATGGAAATGGTTAACCTATTAGGTGGTAAAGCAACGCCTGTACCTTTCAATGAGGTATACACGGCGCTGCAACAAGGTGTAATTGACGGTGCTGAAAATAATATTTCTAGCTTAGTTGAAATGAAACACAGCGAAGTTGCCAAATTTTACTCTATGGACCAGCACATGATGACGCCTGACGTGATCATCATTTCTGAATACAAATGGGGTACTTTAACGGCTAACGAGCAAAAAATCTTAAAAGAAGCTGCTGCTGAGTCTCTTGAAGAGCAGATCAAAATCTGGGATGCAACAGATGACATGAACAAAGAGAAAGGAATGAAAGAAGGTGTCACGTTTGTTGAAGTTGATAAAGCCCCTTTCCGTGCAGCTGTTAAACCTATGATTGATGAGGCGAAAAAAGACCCTAAATTAGCTTCATTCATTGAAAAAATTGAAGTTCTGTAATCAGTCTTAGTGAAAATATAATTTTGCCTTGGCTTTGCTAAGGCAAAATTTTTTGAGGTATCACACCATGTTAGCAACTTTCAGAAACCTACTTGATAGGTTGATTCTTTTTGTCTCTTCTTTCGCATTAATGTTACTTGTCGTTACTGTCACTTGGCAGGTTTTTAGTCGCTATGTTTTGAATGACCCAAGTAATTGGACTGATGAACTTGCTCGTTATGCGATGGTATGGCTTGGATTATTAGGAGCAAGCTACTTATTCGGTATCAAAGGGCATTTAGCTATAACGTTATTGGATGGTTATCTTAAGGGTAAAGCGCACATAGCATTACATCTACTCATCAATGTGATTTCTGGCGCATTTGTATTTCTTGCAATGCTTCAAGGTGGCATCGCCTTAATGGGAAGAACCACACAACAACTCTCTCCAGCACTGCAATTACCGATGTCGACGGTGTATTCAATATTGCCGATTTCAGCCGTTATTATCCTCATTTATTTGGTCATGAATACGTTTGATCTTTTTTGTGAACCCAACAAAAAATAAGTTTTAAAAGGACTCTATATTATGGATTTGTCCATTGGTGTTTGGCTGCTAGGCCTATTCTTATTCATGATCGCGATAAGCATGCCGATTGCGATTGCAATTGCCATGTCATCTTTAACCATCATGTATTTCATCTTACCGTTTGAAGTCGCCAGTATTACTGCGGGTCAAAAAATCATTACCGGTATTGATAGTTTCAGTTTATTAGCCATCCCTTTCTTTATCCTCGCGGGGAATATAATGAATGTAGGTGGCATCGCGAGTCGACTCATCAACCTTGCAAAGCTCTTGGTTGGTTGGATCCCGGGCTCACTTTTTCACGTGAACATCTTCGCCAATATGATGTTTGGCGCCGTTTCAGGATCAGCCGTTGCAGCAGCAGCTGCGGTTGGTAAAACCTTAGGCCCAGAATTAGAAAAAGATGGTTATGATAAAAACTTAGCAACAGCAGTAAACGTTGCATCTTGCCCGGCAGGCTTATTAATACCGCCGAGTAATTCACTGATCGTATTTTCAGTGGTATCGGGTGGAACATCCGTTGCGGCGTTGTTTATCGCAGGGTATGTCCCAGGTATTCTAATGGGCTTAAGTTGTATGGTCGTCGCCTATTTCATCGCTAAAAAGAAGGGCTACAAAACAAGTGCGAATGACGGCTTCACAACTAAAGATGTGCTGAATATTGTTTGGCAAGCAACACCAAGCTTAGGGCTTATTGTAGTTGTTATTGGTGGTATTATTGGTGGTGTTTTCACTGCAACAGAAGGGGCATGTATAGCGGTTCTTTACTCTTTTATACTGTCACTCTGTTACCGAACCCTCAAATGGGCGCACTTCCCGATAATTTGTAGAGAAACCGTTCAGGTCACTGGCATTATGCTGTTTTTGATTGGTGCTTCTACCATCATGTCATGGGCTATGGCGTTTACCGGTCTACCAACCATGATCAGCGATTGGATGCTCTCTATTTCAGACAATCCAATTATCATCTTTATTCTGATGAACCTGATTCTACTGATTGTGGGTATGTTTATGGACCTTACGCCAGCCGTATTGATCTTTACCCCTATCTTTATGCCGATTGCTGAGCACTTAGGCATGCATCCAATTCACTTTGCGATGATGATTATCTTCAACTTATGTATTGGTATTGCAACGCCACCCGTTGGCACGGCGCTATTTGTGGGTTGTAGTGTCAGTGGCTCTAAGATTGAGAATGTTATAAGAAGTATCATGCCGTTTTGTGCCGTACTGATCGTCACACTGTTGGCTATTACTTTTATTCCAGAAATTAGTTTGGCTCTGCCTCGTGCGTTTGGATTAATCAATTAGCCTAACAAGGGTAAGGTTTACCGATTCAACATTGATCATCACCTAATAAAAAACCGCCTGTATGAAGGCGGTTTTTTTATCAATCAAAACTGAAGCTTAATATTATGCTTGCTGTTTTTGTAGCTCAGCTTCTTTCGCTTCGTCTTCGATTAGAGAGTCAACGATAACTGCACATGCTGCATCACCAGTGATGTTCAGAGCAGTACGGATCATGTCGAAGATACGGTCTAGAGCGAACAACAGAGGTAGACCTTCGATAGGGATACCAGCCGCTAGAAGAACTGCAACCACTAGGAAAGAAGGACCAGGAACACCTGCTTGGCCAACTGCGCCTAGCGTAGACGTTACGATGATAGCAACGTAAGCACCCATAGACAGGTCGATGTTGAACAGCTGTGCGAAGAAGATAGCAACTAGGCCGTAGTAAATTGCGTTACCAGACATGTTGATCGTCGCACCAAGAGGCAGAACGAATGAAGCCGTAGAGTTACGAACGCCAAGTTCCTTCTCTACCGTTTCCATTGTTACTGGCAGTGTCGCCATTGAAGAGGCTGTTGATAGTGCAACCGCTTGAGGCTTCTTCATTGCCACTAGGAACTTCTTAGCAGAAGTCTTAGTGAAGATTTGAATCATTAGCGGGTAAGCAACAAAGCCGAAGATCAGAATCGCAGCGATGTAGACAACGAACAGTTTGAACACAACCATAAGTGCGCCAAAGCCGAATGTACCCACAGCTTCTGCCATTAGGCCGAATACGCCAAGTGGTGCAATGATCATAACCTTGTTGATCATCCAAACCATAGCGTCAACAATCGCGTTTACGCCATTGATGATAGGGTCACGTTTCTCTTTCGCTTGTTTAGAAATCGCAATACCGAAGAATAAGCAGAAAACTAGAATTTGCAGAATGTTTGCTTCATTCAGTGATTGGAAAACGTTGGTCGGGATCATGCCTGTGATGGTTGCCCAGAACGTTGGAAGTTCACCTTTCGCAGCGTATTCAGAAGAGAACATGCCTTCAACGCCAGAAACATCGATACCACGACCTGGTTCGAATATTTCACCCATTACTAGCGCTAGTGCTACAGCAAGTGCAGACGTTAGTGCAAAGTAACCTAGAGTGGTCACGCCCACTTTACCTGCTGATGAGCTGTTGCCTAGACCAGCAGCACCTGAAATTAGGGCAACCGCGACTAGAGGGATAACCAGCATCTTGATCAAATTGATGAAGATAGCACCCAGTGGAGCGAACATAGTTGCGCTGTCACCCATCATCGCACCGACTAGGGTACCGATGATCATTGCAATAACGACTTGAACGCCGATGTTGCTTAGTAAACTCTTTTCTTTTAACACTTCCATAACCTCTGTGCTACTAAATATAAAAATCCCAGAACTACTCACCAATGTACGATGTACCATTGGAATAATATTTCGCGAGAAGTTTTACACGTATCCTTTACATTTATCAATATGAGCAGAGATGAAAGAACACCAAAAAGCAGTAATCAAATGTCAATTGATGATTTTTCACACTAAAGCAAACGATTGCTTTTTGATTTGTCATTATTTTTATAAATGATAGTGATGTTTTGGTGGGGTATTATAGATGTGCTACAGGTTTGTATGAGGTGTTGTTTTTATCAGAAATTTAACAATTGAGAGGGTTTGGACGTGTTCTCGGAGAAAAACTCCCACAGCGCAAATTATCGCACTAGTGGGAGCCTATTTATTATTTTTGCGTTGCCGCTTTCATTGGCGTAACAAACTCAGCAAGTGCTTTAAGCATTGCTTCTGGTTGTTCAACGTTGTTTTCAATTATTTTCACAACCGCAGAGCCAGAGATAGCACCAGCAGCGCCAGCTTCGATGGCTTCTTTTACTTGCTCAGGAGCAGAGATACCGAAACCAAGCAGTGCTGGTGGCGCATCAAACTTGTTCAAACGGTCAAGTAGGGCTGTCACAGGCATGTTTGCTTTGGTTTCTGCACCCGTTACGCCAGCACGAGAAAGTAGGTAAGTGTAACCACCACCTAGCTCAGAAACCGATTGAAGCGTCTCATCACTTGCTGTTGGTGGAGCAATAAATATTGGGTGAATACCAAACTTCTTAGCTGCAGCAACAAACTCGCCACTCTCGTTGGTTGGTACATCAGCAATCAATACTGAATCGATACCTGCATTCGCACAACGCTCGTAGAAGTTCTCGATACCACGTGCGTACACCAAGTTTGCGTACATCAGTAGGCCGATTGGCAGATCTGGGTATTTAGCACGAATTTGACCAATAAGATCAAAACACACATCTGGCGTTACTTTTGAATCTAACGCACGAATGTTTGCACCTTGGATTGTCGGGCCATCAGCAAGCGGATCTGAGAATGGAATACCAAGTTCAAGTGCATCAGCACCCGCTTCAACGAGTGTTTCCATGATCTTAAGAGATTGCTGAGGGTTAGGATCGCCAACCGTTACGAATGGTACAAATGCGCCCTGATTCTTTTCAGCTAAGCGAGTGAAGAGTGATTGATAGCGATCCATTATAATGCTCCTTTCTCTTTAAGAATGTCGTGTACAGAGAAGATGTCTTTATCACCACGACCAGATAGATTAACCACTAATAGCTGTTCTTTCTCTGGGTCATCGTGAGCCATTTTAACAGCATGAGCCAAAGCATGAGATGACTCTAGCGCTGCGATAATACCTTCTTTACGTGCAATCAATTGGAACGCTTCTAGCGCTTCGTCGTCGGTCACGTTGTCGTATTCAGCACGGCCAATAGCATTTAGGTGCGCGTGTTGAGGACCAACTGATGGGAAGTCTAGACCCGCAGATACAGAGTAAGACTCTTCTACTTGGCCGTTCTCATCTTGCATCAGTGGCGCTTTCATGCCGAAGAAGATACCGGTTTTACCGTGCTTAAGCGGCGCGCCGTGTTGGTCGGTATCAATACCTTTACCAGCCGGCTCTACACCGATTAGGCGAACAGTTTCTTCTTCAATGAAATCCGCAAACATACCGATAGCGTTCGAACCACCGCCGACACAAGCGATAACCGCATCGGGAAGGCGACCTTCACGAGCTAAGATTTGGTGCTTCGTTTCTTCACCAATCATGCGTTGGAAATCACGAACAATCGTTGGGAATGGGTGAGGACCCGCTGCAGTACCCAATAGGTAATGCGCGTCTTCATAAGTTGCAGACCAGTCACGTAGTGCTTCGTTACACGCATCTTTTAGCGTTGAAGAGCCAGAATGAACAGGGATAACCTCTGCGCCCATTAGCTTCATACGGAACACGTTCGGGCTTTGACGTTCAACGTCTTTTGCACCCATGTAAACACGACACTTAAGACCTAGTAGAGCACACGCTAGAGCCGTTGCCACACCGTGTTGGCCTGCGCCAGTTTCAGCGATGATTTCCTGCTTACCCATACGTTTTGCTAGCAATGCTTGACCAAGAACTTGGTTTGTCTTGTGAGCACCGCCGTGAAGTAGATCTTCACGCTTTAGGTACAGTTTTGTTTTTGTACCTTTTGTTAGGTTGCGTGCTAGCGTTAGTGCCGTTGGACGACCAGCGTACTCTTGAAGAAGCGTCATGAATTCGCTGCGGAACTCAGGATCGGCTTGTGCATCGATAAATGCTTGTTCAAGTTGGTCTAGTGCTGGCACTAGGATCTGCGGTACGTATTGACCACCGTATTCACCAAAGTAGGCATCGAGTTTAGCCATTGTGTTATTCCTTCAATTCTACTGATGTGTATTCACACCAAGTCATTTAATCTTGTTTGAGCTTCGCAAAAGGCAAAGCTCACAAATATGTTTTTAGTTTCTGCTTTCTGCTTTCTAGCGCCGAGTTTGGACTAGTAATTGCGAATCGCAGCAAAAGCACGCTGCAGCTTGTCTGCGTCTTTTTTACCTGGAGCTGATTCAACGCCAGAGTTTAGGTCTAACCCTAAGCAGCCCAACTTAGCCGCTTGGTTAGCATTTTCTGGGTTTAGACCACCCGCCAACATGATCGCGCTTTGGTTGTTGATTAGGCTCCAATCGAACACTTGGCCTGTGCCACCTGTTTGAGAACCCACTTTAGTATCTAGCAGGTGACGAGTCACGTTGCTTTCCAGTAATTCTGGTAGCGAGCTCTCTGCACCGTTTTCAGAACCAGAAGCAACACCGTAAGCTTTCCAAATCTCAACGCTTTCAGGCAGTGACTGTTTTAGTTCATCGACATATGCTTGAGATTCATCACCGTGCAGTTGCACTGCAAATAAACCTAGCTCAGAAACCGTGTTCGCAACGTCTGCCACGCTGTGGTTTTGGAACACACCCACGTAGTTCAAAGGTGCGCCGCTCATAGTCAAACGAGCAGCTTCGATATCCACATGACGCTTAGATGCTTCGACGAAAATCAGACCACCGAATACCGCACCAGCTTGATACGCTTTCGCTGCATCGTCAGAGTGAGTTAAACCACACACCTTGTTTTCACCCAGCGTTACTTTACGCACAGCAAGCTCAAGGTTTTTCTCAGCCATTAGAGAGCTACCGATTAGGAATCCATCTGCAAACGTTGAAAGGTCACGAACTTGTTGATGTGTGTAGATGCCAGACTCTGAAATTACGACTGCGTTTGGAGCCAGTTCGCGAATCAGCGGCGCCAACTCTTTAGTACGGTTCAAATCAGTCGAAAGGTCACGAAGATTACGGTTGTTAATGCCGATCACCTTAGCGTTTAGAGCGACTGCACGGTGAAGCTCTTCTTCGTTGCTGACTTCGGTCAATACACCCATGTTGAGTGAGTGAGCGACTTCCGCCAGCGCTTTGTACTCTTTGTCATCTAATACCGATAGCATTAACAAGATAGCATCAGCTGAGTAATGACGAGCTAGATACACTTGGTAGGTATCAACCATGAAGTCTTTACACAGGATAGGCTGCTTAGCAATGCTGCGAACTTTAGGTAAAAACTCAAAGTCACCTTGGAAGTACTTCTCGTCTGTCAGCACAGAAATCGCGTTTGCGTGGTTGTTGTAAACAGAAGCAATGTAGTCGAGGTCAAACTCGTCACGGATTAAACCTTTTGACGGAGAGGCCTTTTTACATTCAGTGATGAAAACCGTTTGTTCTCCGCTCAGAGCGTCATAAAAGCTGCGGTCTGTTGCAGTTAGTGACGCTTTAAACTCGTCTAATGGTTGAGTCTGCTTACGTGCTTCAACCCATTGGTATTTATCACGAACGATTTTTGCTAATACTTCCGCCATTTCAGCTTCTTTGACTGAAACGTGGGTCGACAGTTTATCGGTAGTCTGTGTCATGTTCTTTGTCTCAATTCGTCGTTCGTTAGGCGTGTGCAGCAAGCTTATGTACAAGCTCGTACGCTTTGCCAGAGTTCATCGCGTCAATCGCTTGCTGAGCGTTGGCTTTTAGGTCTTCGTGACCAAATAGACGCATCAGCAGAGCTACGTTGACTGCCACTGCGCCAACTTGAGCATCAGTGCCTTTACCCGTCAGGATATCAGTTGTGATGGCTTTGTTCTCTTCTGGCTCGCCGCCCTTAATCGCTTCAAGAGGGTGAGTGTTCAAACCAAAGTCAGCCGGAGTCACTGTGTACTCGTGAATCTTGCCATCTTTAATCTCAGCAACGATAGTCTCGCCGTGAATCGCTACTTCATCTAGGCCGCTACCGTGCACAACAGCTGCACGCTTCATGCCCATTTGCAGCATGGTTTCTGCGATAGGGCGTACCAGTTCTTTGCTGTAAACACCCATTAGCTCGATGTTAGGGCGAGCAGGGTTAATCAGTGGGCCAAGAATATTGAAGATAGTGCGCGTTTTCATTGTTTGACGAACCGGCATCGCGTGACGTACACCAACGTGATATTGCGGAGCAAATAGGAATGCTACGCCAAGTTCATCAACAGCCGTACGTGTGTCTTCAGCTGTCATCGCTAGGTTGATACCGAACGAATCCAGTAAGTCAGAAGAGCCTGATTTGCTCGATACGCTGCGGTTACCGTGCTTCGCGACTTTTAAGCCACACGCTGCGGCAACAAATGCAGAAGTCGTCGAGATATTGATGGTGTTGTGACCGTCGCCACCTGTACCTACGATGTCTGCGAAATCGTAATCAGGGCGCGGGAACGGGTTTGCATTCGCAAGTAGTGCTTTTGCTGCGCCTGCAATTTCATCGGGCGTTTCGCCTTTGATTTTCAGTGCAGTTAGCGCAGAAGCCATCAAGATTGGGTCTAGTTCACCATTGATGATCACATCAAATAACTGTTGGCTTTCTTCTTGAGTAAGAGACTGCTGTTCGTAAAGTTTATTAATCTGTTCCATGATCGTTTCCTATTTTCCAGTCTTTTCAAGGCGAAGAGGTTTCTCAAGAGCCCATTCGATAGCGTTTGCTAGAAGCGTTGCACCGTAGGTCGTCATAATTGATTCAGGGTGGAATTGGAATCCACACACCTTGTCTTGTTCTTGAACCACAGACATCACCAAATCATCGACTTCAGCTGTCACCGTTAGGCTATCAGATACATGCGTTGCCACTAAAGAGTGATAGCGAGCGATAGCCAGTGGCGAAGGTAAGCCTTGGTAAGTCGCATGGTTTTGGTGTTCCATCATCGACACCTTACCATGAATGATTTCGCCAGCGCCTGCAACGGTGCCGCCATAGGCTTCAACAATCGCTTGGTGGCCTAAGCAAATACCAATCATTGGCACTTTACCTTTTAGAAGCTGAATCAGCTCTGGCATACAGCCCGCATCTGCTGGAGCGCCAGGGCCTGGTGAAAGCAGTGCAACAGGGTTGTCTAGTTCGTTGATCGCCGCTTCAACTACTTTTGCAGGAATGTTGTTACGGTAAATTTTTACGCTGTGACCTAATGAACGAAATTGGTCTACAAGGTTGTAAGTGAACGAGTCGAAGTTATCGATGAATACAATATCAGCCATGATTACGACTCCTTCTTATTTGTTAGGTTCTTAGTATGAGCTGCTTGAATCGCTGAGATAACCGCTTGTGCTTTGCCGCGAGTTTCATCGGCTTCTGCTTGTGGGTCTGAATCGAATACCACACCAGCGCCAGCTTGTACTTGTGCTACGCTATCTTCAACGTAAGCAGAGCGAATTACGATACAAGTATCTAGAGTCCCTTCACCGGTTAGATAACCGACTGCACCACCGTAGCTACCACGACGCGTTTTTTCTACGTCTCGAATAAGCTGCATTGCGCGGATTTTTGGTGCGCCCGTTAGCGTGCCCATGTTCATACAAGCTTGGTAAGCGTGCAGAGCATCTAAGTCTTCACGGAGCTGACCAACAACACGAGAAACCAAGTGCATTACATGGCTGTAGCGGTCTACTTTCAGTAAGTCTGCTACGTGGCGAGTGCCAGCTTCGGCAATACGTGCCACATCGTTACGCGCTAGGTCAACTAGCATCATGTGCTCGGCGTTTTCTTTCTTGTCGGTACGCAGTTCAAGCTCGATACGGCTGTCTAGGTCGAAATCGATTTGACCGTCAGGGCGCTTACCACGACGACGAGTACCAGCAATCGGGTAGATCTCGATTTGGTTGGTTTCTGTCTCGTATTTCAGCGCGCTTTCTGGAGATGCACCGAACAGAGTAAACAGCTCGTCTTGCATGTAGAACATGTAAGGGCTTGGGTTGCTTTGTTTGAGTTCTTTATAAGCCGCCAGTGGGGCAGGGCAAGGTAGAGTGAAGCGGCGTGAAGGTACCACTTGGAATACATCGCCTTTAACTACGTACTCTTTTAAATCACGAACCGTTTGGCAGAAGTCTTCATCTGAAACGCTAGGTACAGCTTCAACGTTGTCTAACGGCGTTACTTCAGTGATGGCTTTCAGGGACTGACACTGAGTTTGAATGTCGGCTAGACGGTCAGTTAATTGCGCTTTGATGTTGTCATCTTGAGCAAATAAGCTCGCGTGAAGTAGGCCTTCGTTCTCTTGATGATCGAAACGCAATAGCGTTTCAGCTACGTAGAATACAAAGTCAGGACAATTGTTGGTTGCTTCAGCATCACCTAGTGGCTCAAAGTTTGCCACGATGTCGTAAGCGAATAAGCCCGCCATGAATAATGCGTGTTTGTTATCCGCGTCTTGCTCAAAGCTGTGCTGAACCAAACGCAGTGCATCGAATGAAGAGGCTTCTCTTAAACGTGAGTCTTCGTCTAATTCGTTGCTTGGTTCGATAAAAGTCAGCGTCAAAACGTTATCAGTAAGGTCAGATTTAATTTCTGCTTTCACGTTTTGAGTGAGATGTTCGATAAGCGCTTGACCGTTTTCAGTCAATGCTTGAAAGGTTACTTCATGTCCGCGACATACGATGCGAACAGCAGAGTCGATAAGGAGTAGGCTTGTCAGGTTCTGTTTAGATTCAATCTCGGCAGATTCCAACAAAAGACTATCAGTTTTGTTTTCACACAAAGTATGAAAAACGCTGGTTGGATCTTGCGAGTAAGGAACTGAGGAATTGATGACCTCAATGGTTCCCAGTTTTTTGATTTCAATGGCCTTGTTCACAAGACCTCCTTTATGATTCTTTAAATTTCCTGCCGTACATAGTCGCATAAAGATACCTTTCACCCAATCTAGAATATGGTCAATTCGATGATTTGTTAGTCAGTTGAATGTGAGATGTTCGACAAATTAAAAAGCCCGCTATTAAAGCGGGCTTAGTGATAACTTTTTTATAAACAAACTGTTTAATTAGAAGTACACGTTAGCCCACCAAGAACTTGTCCAAGTGCGCCACCAATTAAGCTCTGAACTTGCTTCTACTGAAGAAAGTTCTAAAACTTTATCTTTATGGTTTTGGTTAAATTCTTGTAACATGGTGAACCTATCAAATGTGATACTTCGTATTTGTGTACTAGTTAACTAGTTTTCCGCTTGCGGGTCAAGTGTGTTGACACAAATATAACGATAAAAATTGAAAACAATGAAAAAGAATATATGAGAATTGATCTACATAGTCATACAACAGCCTCAGATGGCCGACTTACTCCACCTGAGCTAATTGACCGAGCGCTTGGCTTTAACATCGAAGCGCTAGCGATTACAGATCATGACACGACTGATGGGCTTGCTGAAGCACGCAGCTACATTGCGGATAACAACCTTCCTATTCAGTTGATAAACGGCATTGAGATTTCGACTGTTTGGCAAAACAAAGATATCCATATTGTTGGGTTAAACGTTGATCCTGAGTCACCAGAACTCAAAGCGCTCATTGAACAACAGAAGCAACACCGTATTGGGCGTGCTGAGATGATCGCTCACCGTCTTGAGAAAGCGACTCGTGAAGGGGTGTTAGAAGAAGTTAAATTGATTGCGGGTGATGCACCAATCACTCGCGCTCACTTTGCTAAGTGGCTAGTCGACAATGGCTATGCGAAAACTATGCAGCAGGTGTTTAAAAAGTTTCTTACTCGTAATAACCCAGGTTATGTGCCGCCAACTTGGTGTTCAATGAGTGATGCTGTCACGGCTATTCATGCTGCTGGTGGACAAGCCGTACTCGCTCACCCTGGGCGATATGGACTTACAGCCAAGTGGGTTAAGCGCCTGCTAGCGGCATTTGTTGAAGCGAAAGGGGATGCGATGGAAGTAGCTCAACCTCAGCAAGCGCAACAAGAAAGACGCACACTCGCGGATTATGCTATACAATACAAACTATTAGCCTCCCAAGGCAGTGATTTCCATTACCCATCTCCGTGGATGGAACTTGGACGCAATCTCTGGCTACCTTCTGGGGTCGAAGAAGTATGGAAAGATTGGGAGTTTCAAACGGTTTCACCATCTGAATAGTCTTTAGGTGAGCCAGCTCCTTCTGATGATAGAGTCGAGAGATTCGATAACGAGGATCAACAATGAGCCAGTTTTTTTATGTACACCCAGATAACCCACAAGCACGCTTAATTACTCAAGCGGTTGCGATTATTCGCAATGGCGGCGTTGTGGTTTATCCAACAGATTCCGGTTATGCGCTGGGCTGTCAGCTTGAAAACAAACAAGCACTTGAACGTATCTGTAAAATTCGTCGCATCGATGACAAGCACAATTTCACCTTGTTATGTCGTGATCTTTCTGAGTTATCACTGTATGCACGCGTTGATAACGTGGCTTTCCGTCTGCTGAAAGCACACACGCCAGGTGCTTACACGTTTATCTTTAAAGCAACTAAAGAAGTGCCAAAGCGTTTGATGAACGCCAAGCGTAAAACGATTGGTATTCGTGTCCCAGACAACAAGATTGCACTCGACCTGTTGGAAGCGATGGGCGAACCACTGATGTCGACGTCTCTGATTCTTCCGGGTAACGAGACTACAGAGTCGGATCCAGAAGAAATTCGTGACAGCCTAGAGCATGCGGTTGATGTGATTTTGAATGGCGGTTACTTAGGTGAGCAACCGACGACCGTTATTGACTTCAGTGACGATGATGCCGTGGTTCTACGTCGTGGTGCTGGCGATCCTGCGCCGTTTGAATAATCGCTTTACTGATTAACAGTCTGTAACGATACAGCAAACCTGCCACAGTAAATAACAAGTGCTTTTTGGCAGGTTATTTGCGATAATACGCGACCGCGATTTGGTCGCGAAAAATTCATTCGACGTCTGTGAAGACGACAATTAGGTAGAAAAGAGTAAATGAGCGAAAAATTACAGAAGGTTTTAGCGCGAGCTGGTCACGGTTCTCGTCGTGAACTAGAAGGTTTAATCAAATCTGGTCGTGTAAGTGTTAACGGTCAAGTTGCGAAACTGGGCGAGCGTCTTGAAGACGAGAACTCAGTGATCCGTATCGATGGCCATACTGTTTCAGGCAAGGCTTCTGAAGAAGTGGTTTGTCGTGTACTTGCTTACTACAAACCTGAAGGTGAGCTTTGTACTCGTCACGACCCTGAAGGCCGCCGTACTGTTTTCGATCGTCTACCTAAGATCCGTGGTTCTCGTTGGATTTCAGTTGGTCGTCTTGATGCAAACACATCAGGCCTTTTGCTTTTCACTACTGATGGTGAGCTTGCAAACCGTCTAATGCACCCAAGCCGTCAGGTTGAGCGTGAGTACCTAGTACGTGTATTCGGTGAAGTGACTGAGCAAAAAGTTAAAAACGTTACTCGTGGTGTACAACTAGAAGACGGCATGGCTCGTTTTGAAGATGTTGTTTACGCTGGTGGTGAAGGTATGAACCATACTTTCTACGTAGCGATTAACGAAGGTCGTAACCGTGAAGTTCGTCGTCTTTGGGAATCTCAAGAAACGACAGTAAGCCGCCTGAAACGTGTACGTTACGGTGATATCTACCTTGATAAGAAACTGCCTCGTGGCGGTTGGAAAGAGCTAGATCTTCAAGAAGTTAACTACCTGCGTGAGCTTGTTGAGCTTAAGCCTGAGAAAGAGACACTGTTGGATCTTGATCCTTCAAACACTTCTCGTAAGCGTGAGCGTTCTCGTAGCCAAAAAATTCGTCGTGCTGTTAAACGTCACGAAGAGCGTGCAAACGCACCAAAAGGCCGTAGCAACCAAACTAAGCGTAAGAAGCCTGCAACTCGCGGTACTACAACACCTGATTCAGGTCGTAGCGCTCCAGCTGCAAACAAAGGCAAACCTCAGGCTAACAAAAGTAAGCCTAAACTGAACAACGGTCGTCCGGCTAAACCAGCTAAGCCAAGAACACGTCAGTAATTACGTAATTTATTGCGCGTAAAGCTTCATTAGCTAAAAGCACTGAATACTAAAAAACCTGCTCATTGAGCAGGTTTTTTTACGTCTAGAAGAAATAAAAGATTCGGGATGCGAGTAATCGAGTATCGAAAACATACTGCCATAATCGGCAGTAAGCATGCTCTTCGCATCTCTTATCTCGTTCTATTTACTTATGATTCGAGAAGTTATCGCCTTTCGCTAATCGGTCGTAAAGCACTACATTCACTGATGCTGCTAGGTTCATGCAGCCGTTGGTCGGAACGTAAATCGTCTCACGACAGAAATCTGTGATCTCTTTCTTTAGCGTGCCATCTTCTGGGCCAAAAATGTAAAACGCGCGTGGTGGGTGCTTGTAATCAGGTAGAGGCTTAGCACCTTCAATCAGATCAACAGCAACCGGCACGCAGCCTACTGGAATAATATCTTTCAGCTCTTCAACACCAATCAAAGGCAGGGCTAAGTGCTTTTCTTTGGTGTCGGTATGGAATTTTCGCGCATGGTCGTAGCGTGTGCCAGTGTAAAACACAGAGTTGGCGCCGTAGCAGCCAGCTGCTCGCATCACTGAGCCTACGTTTTCTGGCGTCTTTGGGTTAACTAGGCCAATGCAGGCATAGCCTTTTGATTGTGTGTCTGTTTTTGCTTTGGTCATAATCAGTGAATCTAACGTTGATGATGAAAGTGATGAATCACGATGGAAAATAGCGTGATAAAAATAGCCGAGCAATGGGCTCGGCTAACTTTTAACTCGCTTACATGAATACTTGTTTACTCATGCAGATGAGCGTCAACAGCGGTATTAGTCGCGTTTCCACAGCATGTGACAGAACTTATGTTCTGGATCACGGCTGATTAACATGCGAGCAAATACGTCGTCTAGAACGTCATCAGCTTCATTCACAAGACCAATGCGCACTTCAGCGTAGATCTCTTTGTCGACTTCAAAGCCAACATGTTCAACCCAATCATCGCCAGTTTCAACAAGCTCTGCTGCGCCACGATCTTCAAACTGAGCAGTGAAAAGAATCACGTCTGCAGGCTCTAGGTTGTCAGGTGCCATCTCTAGGAAGATGTCGTATGCAGTGTCAATTGCGTCGTCATAAGACATTAGGTCGTTAGCTTCGGTCATAATAAGTATCTTAGCTTGCGCGGTTCATGTATTTACGTTCAGCAGTGTTTACTACTACTTTGTCGCCAGTCGCGATGTATTCAGGTACTTGAATAGTAAGACCTGTAGAAAGACGAGCAGGCTTAGTACGAGCAGACGCTGATGCACCTTTGATTGAAGGATCAGTCTCTTCGATAACTAGTTCAACAGATGTTGGTAGCTCAAGCGTTGCAGCGTTGCCGTCGATAAGGATCGCGTACATGCCTTGAGTTTCTTCGTTGATGAACAGTAGTTCGTCTTCGATAGTCTCACCGTTGAAGATGAATTGTGTGTAATCTTCGTTGTCCATGAAGATGTACTCGTTGCCATCAACGTAAGAGAACATTACTGCACGCTTAGTTACGTCAATAGTTTCAACAATTTCGTCAGCCTTGTGGCGAACTTCAGTTTTAACGCCAGTTGCTACATCGTTACCACGGAAGCGGTAAATCTTTTGGCCGCCACGGCCGCCTGGTGTTGTTACTTCGATATCTTTAACGATCACTGTTTTGCTTTCTACTGTGATAGCAAAACCTTTTTTAATTTCACTTGCTCTAGGCATTTTGTGTTTGTCCTTAGTGGGTCTATCCGCTGATTATATCTCGGAGATGCTATAAATAGGAATAGCTTGAATCATAAAGTCACCTAGGCGATCATAGAGTTATAGTTAAATCATTATTTTATTTACCGAAACGACCTATGCAGCTACCCGTTATTGACCCAACACAGCCTTTTCAACCTGAATTTCAACCTGTGGTTAACGATCTGATTACCTTTCTAAAAGGTGGGTTAGGATCTAATCTGCACAGTATTTATATTTATGGCAGTGTGGCTCGTAAGCAAGCCGTCTTCGGTCGCTCCAATCTAGATGTGGTTGTGGTGACCCATCGACCGTTTCCTGACCAACGAACCACTTTGTTGAACACCATCAAATGGCGTTTCCAAAAGAGCTTCCCGCAGGTAACTCAAGTGGCGATAAAAACTACCTTAGTGAGTGAGATAGTCGATTTCGACAATATCTTCACTTGGGGTTTTATGCTCAAGCATTTAGCCGTGTGTGTGCATGGTGAAGACTTATCAGACTGCTATGGTGATTTTGAAACAAGTTGGGAAATCGCTAAGCACTGGAATATGGATGCGGAAAACTGGTTGGCGGTGTATCGCAACAAGATCGCACGAGCGACAACGCCAGAACAACAAGTCGCTGCGCAGGTGATTATTGCCAAGAAGCTTCTACGGGCGAGTTACTCACTGGTGATGTACCGCGATAAATATTGGTACGATGATCCTGTTGAATGTGGCCAACAGTTCTTGAAGTATCACCCAGGTCGAGAAGTCGAAATCCAAAGGTTGGGCATTTTACTTTCTGGTCGACCAATCCCTAAACGTTCGGTGATCGGTATTCTTGATGGCTTTGGTGAGTGGTTGATTAAGCAGTATCAGAAAACCGAGTTCAGAATCGGATAGAGATTTATAACCGATCCATTGATACTAAAAAGCAGAGTGTGCTGAAGAACATATCTCTGCTTTTTTCGTTTTAAGAGCATATTGAATATAGTGCTAGAACAAACCCAACTGCTGCCCACTAACTCTTTCAAAGTCTAAACCGATGAAGGGCAGTATTGCCTCTGCGACCGGTTTAATCTGCTTGTCGATATAGTGCTGATAATCGATACCACTCTTTAAATACTCCTTGGGCTCAGGGCCACTCAGAGTAATCAAATACTCAATGCGTCCTTTATTTTGGTATTGAAGAGGGCGCCCTAACTGAGCATTGATCTCATCGGCCATACGAGCTGCGCGAACCTGCGGCGGAATGTTCTTTTGGTATTCATGTAATTTGCGGCGTAAGCGCTTTTGATACACCAATAAATCATCATGTTTGCCAGCAGAGGTTTCATCAACAAACTGTCTGACGTAGTCGGTTGGATCTTGATCGTGAAACACCATCTCATACAAGGTTTGTTGGAATTGCTGTGCGAGAGGTGTCCAATCGGTGCGTGCACTCTCAAGCCCTTTAAATATGATCTTTTCTTTATCGCCTTGAGTGATTAATCCGGCATAACGTTTCTTCGAGCCGGTTTCTGAACCTCTAATGGTCGGCATTAGAAACTTGCGATAGTGAGTCTCGTATTCCAATTCGAGTATTGAGGTTAGGTTGTGGGTCTCTTTTAAATGATTCGTCCACCAATCGTTGATGTAAGCGACCAGTGTGTTCCCGATCTCGTCTGCTTTTTGCTGATCATAACTGCCGTTCAGAGACACGAAGGTTGAATCGGTATCACCGTAAATCACTTGATAGCCTTTGTCTTCGATCAGAACCTTGGTTTGCTTCATGATCTCATGTCCACGCATGGTAATTGAAGACGCTAACCGGGTATCGAAGAAACGACAACCAGACGAACCCAACACACCATAAAACGAGTTCATGATGATCTTAATCGCTTGAGAGAACGCTTTCTCGTTGTTCTTTTTGGCCACATCACGTGCAGCCCATAGGTTTTCGATCATCTCTGGCAGAAAGTGTTTAGAGCGGTGGAATTGCCCACCGCGAAAACCATCAACCGCTTGGTTTTCGTCTGGACCTAGTTCCAGTTTCAATCCTTCAATAAGCCCCATAGGGTCAATCAAAAACGAACGAATGATGGACGGGTATAGGCTTTTAAAATCGAGTACCAGAACCGAGTCGTACAGATTGGGAATTGAATCCATCACATAACCGCCGGGGCTCGCAATCCAATTCTCTGGCTCTAAGTTCGGTGCGACATAACCCGCTCTGTGGATTTGAGGCAGATATAAGTTAGTAAAGGCCGCAACAGAGCCACCAACGCGATCCAGCTCAACACCGGTTAATCGAGAGCGCTCAATCGCGAAGTCGAGTAGGTGAGTGTGCTCGAAGATGCTGTTTACCAGTACGCAGTCTTGAAGGTTGTACTTAGCGAGTGAGGGTTTATCGAACTTAAACATTCGGTTTATCTCATCCATACGGTCATGAACGTTATGGATGTCTTTGCCTTCCCCAAGCAGCTCTTGCGATACCGACTCAAGAGACCAAGAACGGAAGTGGTAGGTCGCTGTCTTGAGCATATCAATACCATCCAAGACAACGCGCCCCGGAATCGTGATAAAACCTTGCTGATTTTGAGCAGAACTGCGGAAAAAGCTCGGTTGGTTGTCTCTGCCGATGTTGAGCTTCACTTCGTTCCATTCTGAACGTTTGTGCAGCAGCCTAAAATCGAAGTCGATAACATTCCAGCCAATGATGATGTCAGGATCAAATTCAGAGAACCAAGCTATCATGGCTTCAAGTAGCGCTTTCTCGTTGGCAACCCATTGGATATTGGTTTCAGCTTGTTGTGCTTCGCCGACCATGATTACTCGGCTGTCCATCGGGCTGTCTAGGCCAATTGAATAAAGCACGCCTTTTTCCGAACACTCAATATCAAGCGAGACCACAGATAGACTGGGTAAGTAATCACCTGCTCGGCATTTTGCGTTTGAGACTCGACGATGCTGATTTTTTTGCACAGCAGATCCGGTGAACTCAATACTTCCCTTGATAAAACGTTCCATCAAGAATCGATCGGCGAGTCGAATATCGCTTTCAAAGGTTTGGATTTCTTCGTTGTGAAAGGCTTGCGCTAAACCAAAGCTGCTTCTCGACAGTGAGGTGTAACACGCGGCGAGAGGTGTTTGCTCGAATGTGGCTAATTCTAGAGGCTTAAATTGGCAATCGATCGACTCTTTCGCTGCGATTGCCTGACATGCCTCAACGTCAGATTGAGCGACAAAAAATACCGGTTTTTCATTTTGAATCGTCAGCAGAGTAGGGCCTTGAGGGGTGCTTAACCACAAGTCGATTTGTGTGCGCCCTGAAAAATCTCTTGCTTGTCTTGTGAGTACAAAGCCTTGCTGAATATCCAATGTAGTAACCTATTGAAATGGGGAATCGAATACTACCATCTAGCGACCTTCTGCGCACAAAAGGCAGTAAAAATACTAACTAAATTCTAGTTAGTAGAGGCAAATAACGGGACTCTATAAGCAAATAAGTGAAATTGTCGCGAATGGTTATTCAATGGTATTGAAAATATCTTTATCTTATGTAATTTTATTGGGTGTTGTTTTAACTGGTTGATTTTTAGAAAAAGCTTGTTGTTTTAGTTAGCTTATTTGTTAATAAGTACTTGCTAAAGTTCGTGTTTCAGCACATATTCAACAGAGCTTTTTTTTAGTAATTAAGTTAAGATGTACTCAATGCTGCGATCCACTGTTCCTTTGTTCAATTGTTTCAAACAGATGAAATGACACAGTGGTTGCAGAGCCAATTAATAGTGTGGAGATACAAGTTTGATAAATGTTTTCCTTGTAGATGATCACGAGCTGGTTCGCACAGGGATACGACGTATTATTGAAGACGTCCGTGGAATGAACGTAGCAGGGGAAGCTGAAAGCGGTGAAGATGCTGCAAAATGGTGTCGTACTAACAATACTGACGTTATTTTGATGGATATGAATATGCCTGGTATTGGTGGCTTAGAAGCAACCAAGAAGATCTTGCGTTTCAACCCTGATGTTAAAATCATCGTTTTAACTGTTCATACGGAAAATCCGTTTCCAACTAAAGTGATGCAAGCTGGAGCTGCTGGTTACCTTACTAAAGGGGCTGGTCCGGATGAAATGGTAAATGCAATTCGAGTGGTTAATAGTGGCCAACGATACATTTCACCAGAAATTGCGCAGCAGATGGCTTTGAGCCAATTCTCGCCTGCGTCTGAAAATCCATTCGCAGACTTATCTGAACGTGAACTTCAAATCATGATGATGATTACCAAAGGTCAGAAAGTGACGGATATTTCAGAACAACTCAATCTAAGTCCTAAAACAGTCAACAGTTACCGCTACCGCTTGTTCAGTAAGCTGGATATCAGTGGCGATGTAGAGCTGACGCATTTAGCGATTAGACATGGAATGTTAGACACTGAGACCCTTTAACACTGAGATCGTATAGTGACCAACTTGTTTGACTCAGTCTCATTCCTCAAGACAGTAACAGAGCAGCCCGGCGTTTATCGAATGTATAACGCCGAGGCTGCCGTTATTTACGTCGGTAAAGCTAAGAACCTCAAAAAACGCCTTTCCAGTTATTTCCGTAAAAAAGTCGACAGTGAAAAAACACGCGCTCTAGTTAGTAATATTGACAAGATCGATGTCACTGTAACGCACACGGAAACAGAAGCGCTCATTCTTGAGCACAACTACATCAAGCAGTACTTGCCTAAATACAACGTACTTTTGCGTGATGATAAGTCGTACCCTTATATTTTTATTAGCGGTCACAAGCATCCTCGTTTGTCGATACACCGTGGTGCTAAGAAGAAAAAGGGCGAATACTTTGGTCCTTACCCTGATTCCGGCGCTGTGCGTGAGACGCTACACCTAATCCAAAAGATTTTCCCTGCCCGCCAGTGTGAAGATACGGTTTATGCCAACAGAACACGTCCATGTTTGATGTATCAGATTGGCCGTTGTGCTGCGCCATGTGTTAGCTCAATCATCTCTGATGAAGAGTACAGCGAGCTTATCGACTATGTTCGTCTGTTCCTGCAAGGAAAGGATAAATTAGTCCTTGAGACGCTCATCGAAAAGATGGACAAGGCAAGCCGTGAGCTTCGTTTTGAACAAGCTGCCGCTTTCCGTGATCAAATCCAAGCGATTCGACGTGTGCAAGAACAACAATACGTATCTGACGATTCAATGGAAGATATGGACGTGTTGGGATTTGCTCAAGAGAATGGCGTAGCGTGTATTCATATCTTGATGATTCGCCAAGGCAAGGTTTTAGGCAGTAGAAGCCATTTCCCTAAAATTCCCAACAATACGGTGCGAGAAGAGGTCTTTTCGAGCTTTTTAAGCCAATACTATCTTGCGCATAATGAAGCGAGAACCATCCCAACCCGTTTGATTCTCAATGCCGATTTGATGGAAGATGTCACACCGATTCAAGAAGCCTTGTGTGAAGTAGCGGGTCGTAAGATTCACTTCAATACCAACCCTTCAGGTACTCGAGGTCGTTACCTTAAATTGTCTAATACCAATGCATTGACGGCTATTACCACCAAGATTAATCACAAGATGACGATTAATCAGCGCTTCAAAGAGCTCCAAGAAGTGCTGTCGATGGATGCTATCAAGCGCATGGAATGTTTTGATATCAGTCATACCATGGGTGAAAGCACGATTGCGTCGTGTGTGGTGTTCAATCAAGAAGGCCCGGTTAAACCAGAGTACCGTCGTTACAACATCACCGGCATTACAGGTGGCGATGATTATGCAGCGATGGCTCAGGCGCTTGAGAGACGTTATTCGAAGCAACTCGATGTCGACAAGATCCCAGACATCATCTTTATCGATGGTGGTAAAGGTCAGCTAAACCGCGCTCATGAGATCATTTCTCAATATTGGGGTGATTGGCCGTTTAGACCAAGAATGATGGGTATTGCGAAAGGCGTGACGCGTAAACCGGGTTTAGAAACTTTGGTAACCCTTGAAGGTGAAGAGTTTAATTTACCTAGCGATGCACCAGCGCTGCATCTTATCCAGCACATTCGTGATGAGAGCCATAATCATGCGATTGCAGGGCACAGGGCGAAACGTGGTAAAACGCGCAGAACCAGTGCTTTGGAAGGAATTGAAGGGGTAGGACCTAAACGTCGTCAAGCTTTGCTGAAATATATGGGTGGCTTACAAGAACTTAAGCGTGCAACTGTCGAAGAAATAGCCAAAGTGCCGGGCATTAGTCATTCTTTGGCAGAAAACATTTATCAAGCATTGAAACAATAGTAAAAATCCCGCACCATTAAAGCGCAATTAATAAGAGCCCAATAATATGCGTTTGAATATACCTAACATTTTGTCCTTACTGAGACTATTTTTGATCCCAGTATTCGTTGTCGTTTTCTATCTACCTTATCAATGGGCTCCTTTCGCTGCTGCGATGGTGTTTTGGGTAGCCGGTTTCACTGATTGGCTAGATGGCATGCTAGCTCGTAAGTTAGGGCAAACGTCTCGCTTCGGTGCCTTCATTGACCCTGTGGCTGACAAAGTGTTGGTCGCTACGGCTCTTATCCTGATTACAGAGCATTACCACTCTATTTGGATAACTATTCCAGCCGTGACCATGATTGCTCGTGAGATCATCATTTCAGCGCTTCGTGAATGGATGGCTGAAATCGGTAAACGCGCAAGTGTTGCGGTATCTTGGGTTGGTAAAGTCAAAACGGTTTCTCAGATGTTCGCTCTTTGGGTACTTATCTGGAGATACGACGACTGGATGGTGTGGGTAGGTTACATTGCACTGTATGTCGCCACCGTTCTTACTTATTGGTCAATGGCACAATACTTGATGGCTGCCAAAGACGATTTGTTAGACGAAAAACATCATTGATGAAGAAGCGAGCTGAGGCTCGCTTTTTTGATCTTTAACCTAAGGTTAAGTTATCAATAGTGGATATCTAATGTGATATAGATCTCCTTTGAATAACCCGCTCACAGTGTGTTTTGAACATAAAGTCAGCTATTTGGCCTGTTTCGTATGAAATCTATTCAAACGAATTAAAAATACAAAAATAATATTGACTCAATCGTCTGAATCCGTAGAATGCATCCCGTACCTAAGAGGATGGCAATGAGCGATTCGATTGGAGTTACTAAGGCGCCTTGGCAGAGTGGCTATGCAGCGGATTGCAAATCCGTGGACCTCGGTT